>CAZQWV010000127.1:0-1550 GCA_964597185.1 uncultured Candidatus Saccharibacteria bacterium | reverse complement strand
GCTCCAGCAGGCAAGAACTTTAGGAAATCTTGAAAACTGTTTTGGTACAATGCACCTAGCTCCTTAAAGTTACTCTCAATCTCTTCTTTTTTAGGGTATTGAGAATACATTGGACTCAAGTTGCCTTCACTGGCAATACCAGTAACTTGCTTAAACCCTCCTAAAGCCACTAGTTTTTCAATAACCTTAGAAACCTCTCTAGCATCGGACTGCTCTAAGTGGTATTTACCTTTAGGAATTTTGTAGCGATTACGAAACCACTCCAAATTTTTGTCACTTCCAGAAATTGCTACTGGGTCTATGTCTGTACCAAGCATGCGGTATCCCAACAAAGCTCCTTCTTGTACCAAAGTCCCAATACCACAAAATGGGTCTAGCACAGCTTCACCATATTTAGCATTAGTAAAATTGAGCATCATTTGCGCAACTTTGGGAGGCATCATACCTCGTCTTTCATCGCGAATTGGACGTTGGTAGTCGCGGCGGCCATAATCTTCAAAATCTTGAACAATTAAAGTTTTGGCTGTATAAACTTTTTCATTCCCAGCCAAAATACAAATTTCTGCTCCCTTGGCCAAAATACCATTTTTGGTTACAACCACCGAAGCCAGGGCAAGAGAATTAAATTCTGGTAAAACTAAGCGAATACTGGCGCCGCTATCTTGCATTGCTCTCTTAATGAACATACCAACACGCTTGGGTTCGCCAAAAGCTTTTACTTCCATATCTAAAAGGTACACACTAACCCCAAACTGAATTTTACCAGTATAGCTTTTGAGGAAATCTTTTTTCAGGCGCGAAGGTCTAAAGTAGTGTTGCAACGCAAAATTTACCGAATCTTGGGGGCGTTTTTTTAAAACATCTATAATTTTTAAAATTTTGATGGTGCCGCCCAACATTTTCTGCCATTTTTCTGGGTCAATGATGGTTTCGGTTTCAATTACCAAAACTTCAGGAGAAGCATCTAAAACTTTAGCTTCTAAATTGTGTTTTTTAAACAAAATAAATAGCTCAGCTAAAGACAGGGTAAACACTCGGCCGAGCACGAAAGCATATTGGTGAGTCATAATGGTTATTTATACAAAGCTTAAACAATTTATTTCAGAAAACAAACGAAGGTTTGGTTTTCTAGCTGCCTGTGTAGTCATTTTCGGAGTAGGGTATGGCACGGGCAAATCTGCAATTGCCCCTCTTTATGAAAATGTTCCGAAAAGTAATATTAGTACTTTTAATTATAACACTTCTGGCGGCAAACCTACAAATCCTTCGCCAACTAAAAACAAACCTGCTGGCGACCCAAATTGTCCAATTAAAGGAAATATTACTACTAAAAAAGAACAAAAGTACTACAAACCAGAAGACCGTGGTTATGCTCAAGTTAAGCCAGAACAGTGTTTTGCTACAGAAGAGGAAGCGCAGACATCTGGGTTTGTAGGGGTAGGTAGTGGTAAATAAATATTTAGCCAATTCTCTTGGTTTTTGCTACCATTATTTATATATGACACTACAACTTAAGCCCAAACTTAAACCTAGTAAAAAACTTATTTACT
>CAZQWV010000126.1:0-1687 GCA_964597185.1 uncultured Candidatus Saccharibacteria bacterium | reverse complement strand
ACTACAAATAAAGATACAATCTTTTAAGATCTATGACAAACCTAAAGCTTTCGCTTTAATTAACCCCAAGAACCCAGATGACTTGTATCCAGATAGCCAAATTACTGGTGTAGGTGTCGCTTATAAACTTGCTGTGGCTTTGTTATCTAACCAAACTAAAGTTTGCGAAGCACGCAACATATCTGAATCTGAATATGTACCTGAATGGGATAAATGGTTACTAGATTTAGTTGCTATTGGTACAGTTGCTGATGTGCATTCTTTGTTAGGCGAAAACAGAATCTTGGTGAGGTTTGGTTTAAAGGTTATGGCTAAAACTAAATGGATTGGCTTGCGGCAGTTGCTAGATAATGCTGGTGTGGAATGGGCGAAAGGCGTATTAGATACTCGCACTTTGGGTTTTGTAGTAGCTCCACGCATTAACGCAGCTGGTCGGTTAGAACATGCAGATTTAGCTTTGCAACTTTTAATTTCTCAAGACTATGCTGAAGCCATAGACTTATCTAACAGATTAGAAGATGTAAACCGCAGACGCAAAGATATGACAGCACGCATTGTGTCTGAAGCCAAAAGCGAAGCTGAATTAATTTTAGACCGTAGAGTGTTGTTATTGGCCAACGCTAATTGGCCTAAAGGGTTGGTAGGTATTGTAGCAGGCAGGTTAGTAGACCAATATAAGAAACCTGTTATGGTGTTAGAAAAAGGAGATTCTGAGTCTACTGGTTCGGCTCGTAGCTTCGGTAATTTTAATATTGTAGAGTGCTTAAAAAGTAACTCTCATTTATTGGTTAAATATGGTGGACATAAACAAGCAGCTGGATTTACTGTTTCAAGTAGTAATTTAGAAGTTTTTTACCAAGAGGTGCTGCGCTTTGCAGATAACCAACCAATAGAAGAAGACCAAACCGATCTGCTAAACATTGAAGCTGAGCTTCAACCAGAAGATATAACCATGACCATGGCTGAAGAAATTGCCAAATTAGAACCATACGGCCAGGCCAATCCTGTCCCTATATTTATGGTTTCTCATGCCGAATTGAGTAATTTCCGCTTAGTAGGTAACAAACAACAACATTTGCAAATGCAAGTCAAAGTTGGAGAAGATGGAATTATGCTAGACTGCATAGGTTTTAACTTTGGTTATATAGCTAGCCGTTTGGTTGCCGGTGTAACTATGGATTTGGCAGGAGAGCTAGTTACTGATACTTGGCAGGGTATGAAAAAACTAAAGTTTAAATTAACAGATATTAAAATAAAAGATCATGTCTAAATTTTTGGTAATAAATACTGATGGCGGTTCTAGAGGTAATCCTGGTCCAGCTGGGATTGGGGTGGTTATTCGCGATGCAGACACAGGAGAAGTTGTTTTCGCTCATGGGGGTTATATTGGCCATGCCACTAACAACGTTGCAGAGTACAAAGCTTTGTTAAAAGCTGTAGAAACAGCTCGTGACTTACAAGCCACTGAATTACAAATTCACATGGACTCGGAGCTCATTGTTAGGCAAATGCTGGGACAATATAAAATAAAACAGCCAGTCTTGCAAGAACTGGCTGGAGAAGTAATTAAAGTTTTAAAATCTTTTCAAAAATACAGTTTCAGCCACGTTAGACGTGAGTTTAATAAAGAAGCTGATGCTTTAGTCAATCAAGCATTGGACGCTGCCGCACAAAAATAGGGACAGCT
>CAZQWV010000125.1:0-1715 GCA_964597185.1 uncultured Candidatus Saccharibacteria bacterium | reverse complement strand
TGTTAATCGCTAAACCCAATGGCAAATTTGCCTCGGTAACTTTTATGTCTTTTCAGGTAGCTGACTATGGCAGATGAAGTAGTTTGAGTGGAAATAACCAGGTCTGGTTTAAACTCTGCTATGGCAGCTGCGGCTCTGCTAGAGTTTTTACCAGCCAAAGGCACACGCCACGGCATGGTGAGTTTGCTAAAAGTTGTACTGTTATATAGAAATTTCCAGATGAAAGGAAAATGTTTGTTAATGAGTTGGTGAAGCCAAGTGCCAAAGTCTACCAGTTTACCAGACTGAACCTGTAAGATGTCAGCAAGTTTCACGGTGTAACCTGCGTGCTCTAAATGCCAAGCCATGTTTTCGGCAATTATTTTATGTCCCAACCCTACAGAGGTGAAAAAGATGAGGACGCGCTTGTTGCTGTTGTTAACTGTCTCGGAGTTTTCTGAGTTTATAGTCATGAGGTAAGTATAGCTTATTTACAGACAAGGGTGGAGGTGAGGATTCAGAAGTTCGTTCATTTTATTTAGTACTGTCTTTATATAAATTGTAATTTTCTTTTATCTATTCTTGAACCCGGGTTTACTAATATGCATAGGTGTGGGCCCGATCATGGTGATAAACTCAGAGTTGACACCTGAGCTAGACGGGTTCGATTCCCGTCGGGTCCACCACTGATAACTTTAAAAAATATTTATAAAGATTTTAACTTTGACACTTGATGGTTCAATAAATGGATGTTAAATTATAGCTACGTGTCAGCTCTGAAATACTAATCACCATGATTAGCTCTAACCAAAACCCGCAGCAATGCGGGTTTTTGGTTTTCTATAAAATATTATCTAACTTTGACGAGTTGCCAGTATTTACAATTAGAATTTTTTTGTTTTTTGAAATGCTGTTTCGCATCTGTAACAACAAAGCAAGACCTGCAATCCCAGAAGGTTCACAGTTTACACCATTGTCGAATGCAATCTTTAAAGCTTGGGTCAAATAAGATTCCTTTACTACATGTACATCGGATTTAGACCCACAAAAGCCAGCATAGCGGTAAAAGCGTATCCACTGTTGGTCAAAGTGAGAGAATGGTAAATGAGGAGAATACAATTTATCTGCAATAGTATTTTTATTGTTCGTAGTAGCTCCAATAAAATTACAGTTTCTTAATATATTTATTTTTCCACCGAACCTAGGATCATGCACTGAAGTAGAAACTTCGTACTTATTTACGTTTAGTACATTTTCATATAGTTGGCCAGTGCCAAATGGTATGAAACAATATTCCGGAGAATTATTTATAATTTCATAACTCAACCAATCATAAAATCTTGATGTTGGGTTCAAAGCTTCATTGGAAGTAATGTCAAACCCTTTTTGGTTACGGGTTAATTCTAAAATCTCATCTCTGGTTAAAGATTTGTGTTTCAAGTCAGTGTAGTAAAGATCACAACCAAGTTTAGTCAACCTATTTTTTATATCGGGATTTATATTATCATCTAACAAAACTTTTAGATTCGGCAATTTGTACTTTTTCAGTTGCACTTGAATGGCAGTGGCAGCTGATCCTGAAGAAATAATGGACATGGAAGGAAGGCTGGCTCGTATTTGGCCACGCTTTTTTGAATTCAAAAAATCTCTGTAGCTTACTATTATTTCCCAATCTAACCTGGCTGTAGTGGTTCCTGTAGGGTTAACACTTTCATCTTTGAGCCAGACATTATTAA
>CAZQWV010000124.1:0-1742 GCA_964597185.1 uncultured Candidatus Saccharibacteria bacterium | reverse complement strand
TGCTTCCACTTTGGTAACCACAGAAGCCATTGTGGTAGATAAGCCAGAACCTAAGATTGAAGCTCCTGGTGCAGGCGGCATGCCTGGCATGGGTGGCTTCTAGTAGATACATAAAATAGTATTGCTTATATATAAGCCAGATTTTGGCTTGTAAAACAATATACTCTTGACAAAAAGACGTAAATGGTGTATAATGCGCAGTTACGTCTTTTTTGATGTGACAAAACATATTTGCCGCTCCGGAATTTTATATTAAATATCTATATATTTTTAGCCGGTCAGCTAGGCAAATCTTATGCTCCTAATCTCGGTAATTCGGCTTGGGGGCGCTAAAAAGGCCATGCCACAAGGATAATATTGACTATGATCCTCCTGTCGCGTGGCTTTTTTATTGACAAAATCTCAAAAATCCACTAAAATAGCTCTATTGCCTAAATGAATTTTTCGGCAATATTTTTAACGCCAATCATAAAAAATCATGGGAGTTCCTAAGAAACATAAAACCCGGTCTGGTACCAAACAACGACGCAGTCACCATGCTTTGAAACCAAAGTCATTGGCCACATGCGGAAATTGTGGAAATGCCACTATGCCTCATTTGCCTTGCCCAAACTGTGGGTTTTATAAAGGACGCAAAGTTACATAAGTTAAACTTTGCGTTTTTTAATTTCTAAATTTTATGGCTAACCGACATTTACTCAGAACAGTTGCTATGCAAGCTCTGTTCGAATGGGATTTTAACAACAAACAGGAAGACTTAACTCAAGTAGTAGAAAAACTATTGGGTGAGTTTGCTGGTGGAGTAGAAGATCCAGAATTTGCCACTTCTTTGGCAATAGGTGTACGTGATAACTTAGAATCCATAGATAAAATCATTACAGATACCGCCCCAGAGTGGCCAATAGACCAGATTACTGTTGTTGACCGAAATGTATTGCGGGTAGGTATTTATGAACTTATGTTTTTAAAAGACGTACCTCCAAAAGTTGCTATAAATGAAGCTGTAGAAATGGGTAAGGTGTTCGCAGGCGGTAACTCAGGAAAGTTTGTAAACGGAGTGCTGGGAACTTTATACAAGAAAATGACTGGCGAGGCATCTAGTGACAACACTGTAGATAAAGCTGAATAAAAAATTTATAGTCTAAATTAGATGATAAAAACAAACTGCCAGAAAATTCTGGCAGTTTTAATTTTCCTTGAACTCCTTTGTGTCACAATGGTACAAAGGAGGAAATATGTTAGTAAACAAATATTTTATTAGTGTTGTTTTGCTAGTTTTCGGTTTGCTGTGGCCAATGCGGGCTTGGGCAGCTTTACCAATTTATATTAGCGGAGTGCAAACCACAGGTGGGCCTGGAAAAACCACTGAAGATTTTGTGGAATTATATAATCCAAATAATCAGCAGGTCAACTTGTCTGGTTATAAGTTAGTTAAACGTACAGCTCAAGGTACAACAGACGCACCACTGGCTTCTATGACAGCTGCAAATTTTATACCTGCCTATGGCCATTATTTATGGGCAAATAGTAGCTTGGGCGGCATGTCTGTAATGCCAGACATTGTTTCTTCTGGCTCCATTGCAGACGATAATGGTGTAGCTATAAAGTACAGCGAAAATGGGATAGAAGAATTAGTAGATAGTGTTGCTTGGGGTCAAAGTTCTAACGGCTATGCTGTTTTAGGGCCGAATGTTGGTGCAGGTTTTATGCTAAGTCGCGACAATTTATTTTCTGCAAGCTCA
>CAZQWV010000123.1:0-1759 GCA_964597185.1 uncultured Candidatus Saccharibacteria bacterium | reverse complement strand
AAATAATTAATCAATACAATGTTAATACCAATTATAGTAGTGGTTGCCATATTGGCAATTCTAGTTTTTCTCTACAACTCCCTAGTCTCTGCTCGCAACCGGGTAGACGAAGCATGGAGCGATATAGAAGTGCAGTTAAAGCGCCGTTATGACTTAATACCTAATTTAGTTAATACTGTTAAAGGGTATGCCGCTCAAGAATCTGGGGTACTACAAAAAGTAACAGAGGCTCGCACTCAAGCTATGGGCGCTCAAACCATAGATGAAAAACAAAAAGATGAAAACATGCTGTCTGGGACTCTAAAAAGTTTGTTTGCAGTTGCAGAAAACTACCCAGATTTAAAGTCCAACCAAAACTTTATGCAGTTACAAGCAGACTTAACTGACACAGAAAACAAAATTCAGGCTGCTCGCCGCTTCTACAACGGCAATGTTCGTGACTTAAATACTAAAATTCAAGTTTTCCCTACCAATTTGTTTGCCAAAATGTTTGGCTTCAATGCTCGCGAATTTTTCGACATAGATGACAATGGCCCAGAAAGCCAACCAGTTGAAGTCAAATTCTAGTTATCCTAGTTAAATGCTCACCTACACCGAAATATCAAAAAACAAAGCTTACTCAGTAATCCTAATTTTAGTATTCCTAATTTTTATTATTGGTTTAGGCTGGATTTTCTCTTTAGCTTACAATGAGCCAGTTTTGTTAGTGGCTGCAGTGGTTTTTAGCTCCTTCTCTGCTATAATTTCCTACTACTTCTCAGACTCCATTGCTCTATCTATTTCTAAAGCTCACCCGGTAGACAGTCAGAATAACCAGGAATTGTATCGTATGGTAGAAAACTTAACCATTACCGCTGGGCTTCCTATGCCTCGGGTTTACATAATTCACGATAGTGCACCAAATGCTTTTGCTACTGGTAGAGACCCGAAACATGCAGTTATTTGTTTTACCACTGGTATTATTGAAAAGCTTAACAAAACTGAGTTAGAAGCTGTTACAGCCCATGAAATTTCCCATATTGGCAACTATGACATCCGTTTTATGACCTTGGTGGTTGTATTGGTAGGAATAATAACACTAATTGCGGATTGGTTTTTGAGAATTTCTATTTTTGGTGACCGAGACAGCGACAGCGGTAAAGGCGGACAAATTTTTCTACTCATTGGTATTGTCTTAGCTATCATCTCCCCAATTGTTGGTTTACTCATTCAATTAGCAGTTAGCCGCAAAAGAGAATTTTTAGCAGATGCTTCTGGAGCGCTACTGACCCGCTACCCAGAAGCTTTAGCTTCAGCTTTAGAAAAAATTAGTGGCGATACAGAACCATTGGAAGCTGCTAACAAAGCCACAGCTCACATGTACATTGTTAACCCATTAAAAGGTAAAAACGGCAAAGTATCTTGGTTAGCCAATTTATTCAATACTCACCCACCTATAGAAGAACGGGTTCGTAGACTAAGAAGTATGGGAGGATAATTCTCCTGCTCAGAATTACTAACTTTCTAAAAAGCTAGTTGCTACACTCATTCTAATCCCCCGCGATAGAATTTTACGTAAAAATTTTTGCCTTTCTTCATAAGGCAAATTTTTTATTTCATCTACTTTACCAAAATTCTTCTCTGCATACTTTTTAGCAATTTCCATTTCTGCATCTTCATCTAGCAATTCTTCAAGTTTAGATTCCACTAATTCATCTGGTAGCATCTTCTCTAACATTTTCTTTTTTATCATAAACCAACTTTAGCTGCTGTAAATTTT
>CAZQWV010000122.1:0-1782 GCA_964597185.1 uncultured Candidatus Saccharibacteria bacterium | reverse complement strand
CTGTTCCGACTTACCCACAACCAGTAGATGGTGGTTGTTCTATGACACCCTTTCCCGCAAACGCTGGAACCAGTACTTCATACAGTTTCCAATTCTGTCTTGGTCAAACCACAGGTGGATTAGCACCTGGTACTCATACAGTATCTCAAGCAGGTATCCAATAAAGTTTGATACCCAAAACCAGCCCCTCGGGGCTGGTTTTTTATTGACTTCTACTCTTTAGATGTTAAACTAAATTCATGTCATTTTTCAATAAAATCCGGGTTCCTTATGCTGACGACAAAGTTGCTCAGCTATTATTTTTGGTAACCCTTTTTACTCCACTGTATATTATTTTGCCATTACCAGACCCAATTGAGTTGCCAAAGTTAACCCTTTGGGTAATAACAGTAGGAATAATTTTGTTGATACTCGCTTATAAAAAAAGTACCATTTCTACGAACTTGTCCAAAATCAGCCTCATATGTATAGGTTTATTTTTTATGTGGACAGTTTTCTCAACGGTTTTCTCTGAAGACATAATTAATAGTCTTTTTGGTAGTACTATCAGGCTAACTAATTCTGTTCTATTTATTTTTCTATGGAGTTTGTGGGTTTTTCTAATTAGCTCTGTTACGACTGATAAATTTAAATGGTTAATTCATACAGTTATTGTTAGTGGCGGTTTGATTGCAGTATGGGGCGTGTTGCAAAGCTTTGAAATAGGTTTTTATAGCGGCTTGAGTCCTGGAGTACGCTCAACAGCTCCAAGTTTTCTCGGCAACCCAAATTTTACTGCCATGTTTTTGGTCCCTGTTTTTTTTCTTGGGTTATGGTCAGTTGTGGATTCAACAAGTACAAGGCTTAAAATTTTCTATGCTTCTATATCAGCTTTAGTTGCATGGGGCGTAATTCAGTTTACTAGTCGTGGTGCAATATTAGGTTTCTTGGCTGGTTTGTTTGTGGTTTGGGTATTATTACTAGTTATTAAGCGATGGAAATTATTTCTAACTATTTCAGGGGTAATTATTTTAGTAATAGTTATTTCCACTTTATTTACCAAATCTGTCAGACCTGTAGACTCTCAACAGCTAACTACTTTGTCAGATCAGACCACTGTTGAACGATTATTGTTGTGGGATTTTACTGTAGAGTATATAAAAAGTAATCCTTGGTTTGGGTCGGGACCTTCAAATTTCTTTTTAGCTTACAGGCAGTTTGACCATCCGGCTATGCCATTATTTGGATGGTTTGATGATGCTCATAATCTACCTTTACACATTGCCTCTACAATGGGTATACCTGCCCTATTGTTCATATCAATCTTAGTTGCTAACGCCATTTTGACAGGTGTTCGCCGTATTTGGAATGATCCTCATAATTCTACTCTCACTATTTTTTGCTTGGCGGGGCTGGTAGGTTGGCTGGGTGCAGCATCTTTCAATCCTGTCACTACTGCGAACTGGTTGATTTTTGGCTTATTGTTAGTTGGTTTATATCAAAGTTCCGGTCAGGGCCTGCATTTGCCATGGAAGAAGTGGAGTGGTTTTATTTTTGTCAGCATTGGGACTGCACTTATCTTGGTTGGTGTAATAATTCAGTTGAGTGATGTATTGGTATGGCGGGCAAATGTGAATTATGCAGAAGGGGATTACCAAAAAGGTTTAACTATGTCACGTTGGGCAAAGTTGATCAACCCAGCAAATATAAACGGTTACGAAATTATATTAAAAAATTCTTCTGCATTAGGAGATTTTCAGACTTTGGAACAAACCGCATTGGCATATGATCATCTTCATCCAA
>CAZQWV010000121.1:0-1802 GCA_964597185.1 uncultured Candidatus Saccharibacteria bacterium | reverse complement strand
AAATTGCGAGTAAGCTGGGGAGGGTTGTGACAGTTACCCCCATTGGTCTGCCATCGCTTTTGCAATCCCCTCAAATGTCTTACTTCTAACTTTCCTACGTTCATCGGGTGGCAACTTAAAAGCATCAGCAAACCACTTAGGCTTAGTTTTACCGCTTTTATGTGTTATAAACTCGCCTTTTCCAACAATGTTTGTTGGCTGAAGCGTCGGCAGTCCTTTTAGCCATAAACAAGTTGTTTTTTGTGCTTCATGCCCGAACTGCCACGGCTGAATCTTTTGGTCAGGCTTTCGCCATATCGTTGACATAATACCAACAGGATTTTCAATAGCTATTTTTTCACATTTAGCGTTTGCAAATAACATGAAAAAATCAATACTCGCTTTTTGCCGCCCATCTTTACGTTTTTGCTCAAACCATGCTGCCCCGCTCACGGCTAAATCGGTACAAGGAGGAAATGCAATAATCATATCCCAATCTTGTTTTAGCAGCTCAGTTACATCTTGCTGTAAGTGCCACTCAGGATGTCCGCCACTGCAAGGTAATATATCACAGCTAAAAGCCTCGTGGCCCTTGGATCTAAAGGCTTTACAGACAGCTTGGCTTTCTTCACAGGCGACTAGTACTTTCATACACTTGTTTAATTAACTTCTAATGGGCTGTAGGTATAGTGTTCTAAGGGCAGAAATTGCGTTCTAAGGCGTTTTTCTGTGCTAGTGCGGACTTGGTGGTTTGTTAGGGTTTAGGGGTGGAAAATAACAACCATTGAATCGTGCATCGGAGCTGAACCTTTACCTACCATTTCACCCTTTGTATTTTTTCCTTCAAAAGGAATCCTTTTGCGTACAAACCGTATTTCTTTTGCGTTTGGCTGAATGTAGTCGTGGAATAACGCTGTACTAGTTGACACAGGTAACAGCATCACACATAGCTTTCCATTAAGACCTTCTTCAATCGCTCTTTTCACAAACGCTTCCTTTAATTTACGGCTGTAGGGAGGATTTATGTAATTTCTTTGTCCCCACTCGATAACTAAACCGTCTTTTTCTGGTGTAATTTCTCCCTCATTTAGGGGACACGGGTCAAAGTCAAAGTGAAACTCAGCGTCTAGTTTGTCGTAGAACTCTTTAGGAGTGGCCCAGTTGTCTGAATGGTTAAGATTCCGATTTTTCATACGAAAATGTATTCATCCACTCTGCTAAAACTTCTCTCGCTTCCCTACGATCTAAACCAAATTCTTCTTGCAAGTAAATACCTGCCCCAAACATATTGGTCACTCCACTTTCTCTAAGTTCGTCTAGGTATTCTTTATGTTCTTTTTCCATAATTATTTCTTAATCTTATAACTTCTTCAGCACTCCAATCAGGAAAGCAAGCTTAGTAATCCCCCGCTTCTTAGCTATCTCGTGGGCCTGATAATCTTTTGAACCCTCCACCCCATTGTGTATTTTCGGGGAGTAACCCGTCGTACTTTTCTTTTAACAGTTGAGGGAGTGGAGTTTGTAGGTCTTCTGGCTGGCAAATGCGAGCTATTTCTTTAGCGGTAGAGAGGATATTTTGCATTTTACTCATCACCCCAGCCTCGTGTATCTCGTTCATATCGTTCCCGTCTAATTTGTGGGTGGAGTTCCAGCCCATAGTGGCGTGGTAGTCGGGTACAATTCGCTGGATGTCCGAGCCTTTGATCGCAAGTCCGTCAGCAAATATGGTTCTAGCTTCAGGGTTGGCAAATAGCCAGTAGGCTTTATGAGCTTCGGCGGCGGGAATTGTGTACTCTTGGTCTTGGCGGAAACCGCAGATAAGT
>CAZQWV010000120.1:0-1841 GCA_964597185.1 uncultured Candidatus Saccharibacteria bacterium | reverse complement strand
GCAATTTACTACACAAGGGCAAATTTTAGTAGAAAGAACTGGGGATTTAGAATCACTGGAACTTGCTGCTATTGATGCTGGAGCAGATGATGTAATTGAATCTGAAGAAGGTTTAGCTATTTATACCCAACCAGACTCTATCACGAAAGTAAAAAATGCACTCATAGATGCTGGAGCAAAAGTAGTAAGCGATGAAGTGATAAGACAAAGCAGCCAGGAAATTGAACTTAACCCTGAAGAACAACAAAAAGTAGAAAACTTGTTCAATGAATTAGAGAATGATGAAGATGTTATTGGCGTATACACTAACGCAAAATTATGATTGTATTGGGAATTGACCCTGGCACTGCCACAACTGGTTTTGCTGTCATAAAAACTACCGCTAAGCAGGGTAAATATGAGGTTCTAGATTTTGGAGTTATCACTACACCAAAAATAGATGCTGAGGCAACGAGACTAAAAACTATTGCCGATGATCTGTCTGCAATTATTAAGCAATATAAACCTGAGCGTGTTGGTATTGAAAAATTATTTTTTGCCAATAACCAAAAGACAGCTATCTCTGTTGCTCAAGCCAGGGGAGTGGTGTTGTTAATATGTCAAACTTCAAAACTACAAATTGCTGAGTTCACACCTTTGCAAGTAAAAAATTATATTTGCGGGCATGGCAAAGCAGATAAAAGACAAGTTCAATTTATGGTGAAAAAAACTTTTGGATTAACTAAAATTCCTAAGCCTGATGATGCGGCAGATGCTCTGGCTATTGCTTTATGTGCTTCACTGACAACCAAAACACCTTGACAATAACAATTTTTCTTGATAAAATTAAGACACAGTTCAGCTTTGGGCAGGACTGTGTTGTTTTATAAATAATGTTCTGCCAAATTGTTTTGGCCGAACAGGGAGAACAAGAATGTTCTTACAAGACGAAAACGCAGCTGACGAAATGCAGACTCCTGCAGATGGCGGCGACGACATGACTACCGAAACCGAAGCTGCTCCAGCTGAAGGCGAAGGCGAAGAAGCTGGTATGTAATCCAGTTAAAAACCCCGCATAATAGCGGGGTTTTTTGTTTATCTAAATTTTTCAGCACTAACTTTTTACGTATATAATTTTTCTTTTACCAACTTGGAGGAGCACGGGAGAGCTAGACACTGTCACCATTATATCGCTGCTAGTTTCTTGGTTTAACTTCACTCCATTTTGTTGAATAACTCTTCTCGCTTCACTTTTGCTGGTCACTAAACCAGTTTCAAATAGCAATGCGGATAATTGCCTAGCGCCAGCTTTAAGTTTTTTTGTTGGTATATCTTTTGGAAGTTCTTTATTGCTAAAACGTGATATAAATTGTTGCTTAGCTTCATGTGCTATCTTTTCATTATGATACAAAGAAGTAATAGCAAGAGCTAACTCCAATTTTTGATCTCTAGGATGAGAATTTTGTTTTAACACTTTAGCAATATCTTTTTCTTGCATATTTGTAGCGAACAAAAAGTATTTTTCTACTAGAGTATCTGGTAAAGACATAACTTTGCCAAACATATCCTCAGCTGTGTCAGTCAAATTAATTGTGTTTCCCCAAGAAGAAGACATTTTCCTACCATCTGTACCTTCTAATAAATGAGTTGTAAGAATTGCTTGTGGTTTTTGTCCGTATGTTGGCTGAATGGTGCGTCCAGCTAACAAATTGAATCTCTGGTCAGTTCCGCCAAGTTCTACATCTGCTTTTATGGCAACACTGTCATAACCTTGCATGAGACGGTAAAGCACTTCCCGCAGGCCAATACGCTTACCATTGTCTAATCTTTTTTTAATATTTTCCCTGGCAATGAACTCATGT
>CAZQWV010000119.1:0-1861 GCA_964597185.1 uncultured Candidatus Saccharibacteria bacterium | reverse complement strand
CCTATGACCTCCCGCTCCGCAAGCGGACGCTCTATCCAGCTGAGCTACGGGTGCAAATTTACTGAAAACTTTTTAGTACAATTCAGCCATTAGTACCAGACTATTCTACTGAATTTTTTAGTTTTTGGCAAGTAGTGGTTCTAGTACTTGCCTTACCTCAACCCCACTTTTGCATTCATAAAGTTGTGCTCTAAGTTCTCCTGCACCATCGAAACCATTTACATAAGCTTTAAAATGACGTTTCATAATATCAAAAGGTTTAACCCCAGTAAACATTTGTTCATACAAATTGACATGCTCTAGTAAAGCTTCCAGCTTTTCTTGCCTACTAGGCGGGTTATTTACCCGATCTTTGTTAAACAACCAGGGGTTACCAAAAATAGCGCGACCCATCATTACGCCGTCGCACCCTGTACTCTGAGATTTTTCAGTAGCTTGGGCTAAGCTGGTTACATCCCCATTACCCACAATGATTGGCCGGGTTTCTTCCGTGGTATTGTCGTGAATAAACTGTACAATTTCTGGCATAAGTTCCCAGTGAGCATCTACTTTAGACATTTCTTTACGAGTGCGCAAATGAATAGCAATGGCGGCAGGCTCGGCTTCTAATAACTTTTTTATCCACCCTTTCCAGTCTATTTTAGAATCGCCAATACGGATTTTTACCGACACAGGCATGTCACTAGCTCCAGCTTTGGCAGCCAGTACTAGTTGCTTGGCTAATTCCGGGGTATTGTATAGAGCAGCACAGGACCCGGTTTTAATAATATTTTTGTCAGGACAACCCATATTAATATCTAGCCCATCAAAACCCAAAGACTTCACTAGTTCTGCAGTTTGCTGAAATTTTTCTGGGTTCGTACCAAACACTTGAGCCACAATAGGGTGTTCAATGTCGGAAAACTTTAAATGATGCATGAGCTTGTCTCGTCCAGCACTTTGCAAACCCTCAGTAGAAGTAAACTCTGTGTAAAACACATCTGGCTTGCCGTACTTGGCAATGACATAGCGAAAAGCTGCGTCAGACACATCGTAAAGGGGAGCGAGGGCAAAAAATGGTTTAGGAAGTTGTTGCCAGAAATTTTTAATCATGGCAGGTATTGTAACTTTATTTTTGAGTTTGGTCTAGTAGTTAGACTTCTTGTTTGCAGTGTGAATTCTACTTCTTGTTATGAAATTTTTTGTGAATTTCCCGTAAGCCCTCGTTAGTAATGTGGGTGTAAATTTGAGTGGTGGTAATGGAAGCATGTCCCAGCATAGTCTGGACACTGCGGATATCTGCACCGTTTTGCAGCAAGTCTGTAGCAAAAGAGTGACGAAAAGTATGAGGACTAACAGGTTTGGTAATTCCTGCCAGTAGAGCATACTTGTTAACTATGCGCTGCACACTTCTAGGTGTCAGACCAGCAGCTTGGTGACGCGATGCCGGTTTGCTTTGCCCTTCAATTTGTTCTGTCACAGAATTACCGCGACCAGCTGAGACAAACAAAGCTGGGTTGTTATCGGTACGTTTTTTTAAATAGACTGCTAAAGCTTCTAGTGTATCGGGGGACAAGAAAGCCAAACGAAGTTTATCTCCTTTACCTCGCACAGTAAATTCTCCAGTTTTTAAATTGATGGCATTTTGCCGCAGCCCCATGAGTTCAGAAACACGCACTCCACTAGAAAATAAGGTTTTTAGAATCGCTGTGTCACGTAAGCGAATAATTTCGTTGGGTTCTTGAGATGTGGCATGTATTATGCGAGCTAACTCACTGTCATCTAACACGCTGACTTCGCGAGCAGGGTTTTTTGCAAGTTCAATTTTTTCTGCTGCCAAAGTTTTGACATCGCGTTTGGCCAAATATTTTAAAAATGCTCG
>CAZQWV010000118.1:0-1864 GCA_964597185.1 uncultured Candidatus Saccharibacteria bacterium | reverse complement strand
TTCATCGCTTTCAGCAATATCTGCTTTGCAAACAATCATTTGCTCTACTTTCATGAACTCATGGATACGATAAATACCTTTAGTATCTTTACCATAGCTTCCTACTTCACCTCGGTAGCATGGAGTCATACCACAAACTTGAATTGGTAACTGTGCTTCTGTTAAAACAGTATCTTTGTAATAGGCCAACAAAGATGGTTCCGATGTACCAGCTAAATAAATAGGTTCTTTACTAGCTTCCTCGTCAAAAGCAGCAGCATTACCCACGCGGTACACATCTTCTTTACCGGTTGGGAAATGACCACTACCAACCAAAGCATGTTCGCGCACCAGCACTGGAGGAACCATTAAGGTAAAACCTTTTTCCTGTAATTTTTTCAAAGCATGCCACAACAAACCATATTGCATAAGCACAGCTTCATTTTTTAAGTAGTAGCCCCTAAAACCAGAAGTTTCTACCCCTTTTTCTGTATCAATTAAATCTAACTCTTTTCCTAAATCAATATGGTCTTTGATAGTAAAACTAAATTTGGTTGGCACTTGCTCAACCTTGGCAGCATCTTTCGGGTCAACTTCTCCTAACTCTGGGCTCCAATAGCTATATGGCACATTACCACTTTCATCTGGTCCAACAGGAGCAAATGGTGATGGAATATTTGGAACCAACAGCATAAGATGCTGAAATTCTACCTCAACTTCTTTCAATTGCTTGCTAAACTCTGCTTGTTTGGCATCTACTTCCTGCATCTCCAAAATTTTTACTTTGCGTTCATCTTCAGGCAAACCAGGAATTTGTTTGGATACAATATTTTTAGTAGCTTGTAATGTTTCAGTTTCAGCCATAAGAGTACGTCGTCTTTGGTCTAATTCCAACAATTGATCCAAATCCAAATTGACTCGCTTGTCAGCAATGGCTTTCTTTACTTTATCTGCATTATCACGAATAAATTTTATATCCAACATAAATTTAAAATTAATTACATTCCTAACTCATCTGCTATACCCTGCATCTCTGTTAAACACATAGCTATCATCTCTTCAACAGACATACCTAATAATTCTTGGCTGCGAGACATAAGCTCTCTGTTCGCCCCTGCAGCAAAAGATTTAGACTTAAATTTCTTTGCAGCAGATTCAGGGTTCACAGATGAAAGTTTTTTGTCTGGCTGCACCATAGCACAAGCAATAATAAACCCAGTGTATGTTTCCCCTGCCAACAAAGCTTTGTCTAGCATGGTTACTGGTTCTATGCCATGACGGTCATTGTGAATTTTCACAGCATTGCAAATTTCTTCATCTACCCCCATTTGCTTTAGCATATCAAAAGCAATGAGAGAATGTTGGTCTGGATTATCTTTAGTGCTGTCCCAGTCCAAGTCGTGCAACAACCCAGCCATACCCCACTTATGTTCATCTTCACCAAATTTGCGAGCCAATCCGCGCATAAAAGCTTCAGTGGCAAGCATGTGTTTCACTAAATTTTGAGTATGCACATGCTCGTTTACCAGAGCCAATGCTTCTTCTTTTGTTGGAATGCTATTCATAATCTTTGTGTTTACCTTACTACTTACTCTCTTCGGTCTTTGGCGCTTCGCTAGACCCAGATACATCCTTCATAGGAGGGAAAATAACTGTTTCGCGAATGGATCGGTCTGCTAGTACAGCAAACAAGCGCTCGCTAGTACCAAACCCTGCGGCTGGCGGCATGCCATGCTCCATAGCTTCCATATAATCTTCATCTAGTTGCTGCGCTTCGGAATCTCCTGCTGCGCGGAGCTCCATTTGCTGTTGAAATCTCTGACGTTGATCTACAGGATCATTCAATTCACCAAAACCTTTACCTAGCTCTGTACCATAAGCAATA
>CAZQWV010000117.1:0-1942 GCA_964597185.1 uncultured Candidatus Saccharibacteria bacterium | reverse complement strand
TTCAGCAACAGAGTTAGTTCCACAGTCCACAGTAATAACCAACTGAGCTCCTTCAGTTTTCAACTTTTCAAAAGCTGCAACATTCAAACCATACCCTTCGGCAAACCTATCTGGAATATAGCTATGAACCTCTACTCCTAAATAACGAAAAGTTTGATGAAGTACTGCATTGGCAGTAACAGCATCTGCATCATAGTCGCCATAAATAACAATTTTTTCTTTATTCTCAATAGCTTGCCAAATTCTTGCCACCGCTGTTTCCATTTCTTGGAACAAGTAAGGGCTGTAAAGGTTCGAATATTCAGGCTGCAAAAAATGTTCTGCTTTAGACGCATCTACCCCACGGTTGTGCAGCAACTGTAAAATTAACCGGTTTTGTTCCGGAAATTGTTCTATATATTCATTTGGCAGATTCGGGGCAACAACCCATTGTTTGGCCATTCCTCATTCTACCATTTTCTAGCATTTTCTGGGAAGAACAAGCAGTATTAGCAATTCTTCTCTAAATCTACCAATAAATTTATGCCTGTCATTTCATGGGGCTTTTCCTGGCCCAGTAAAGCTAAAATGGTAGGAGCTATGTCGCTAATAACCCCGCTAGGTACTCTAGAAGACAAAGATAGATAATCCCGGGTTTTGCTTTGGTCAAAAATTAACTCTCCTGCTACCAACAAAAAAGGTACTGGGTTAGTAGTATGATCTTTGTCTATCTCCCCAGTTTTTTGGTTAATCATTTGCTCAATATTGCCATGGTCAGCTGTAATTATTAAAGCCGCGCCAGCAGATAAACTGGCTTCCATAATCTTTTCCAAAAATCTATCTATATATTTTACAGCTTTAATTCCAGCTTCTAAGTTCCCTGTGTGCCCCACCATGTCTGCATTGGCAAAGTTGGCCAGTAGGAAGTTGTGGTCGCTGTGTAAAATTTTATCTATCAAAATATCTGTAATTTCCATGCCTGACATTTCTGGTCTATCTACATAGTTACTAGAGTTGTCTGTCGGGCTTTTTACAATATGTCTTTCTTCGCCAGCCATGGGATCACTTATGCCACCATTGAAAAATGAAGTTACGTGAGCATACTTTTCACTTTCCGCAATATGAAACTGCTTCATGCCAGATTTAGACACCACTTCTGCTAAATTGTTAGCTAAGTTTTGTGTAGGAAAAGCTACTGTCACAGGCAAACCAAAATAGTATTCTGTCATGGTGACTATGAAAACATCTTGCGGCGGATGATGCCTAGACACAATACCCATAACTTCAGGGCTAACAAAAGCTTGAACCAACTGCATAGCTCGGTCTTGTCTAAAATTGAAGAAGATTAAAGCATCATGATCAGTAACTTTAGCCATCGGGTAAATTTCACCATCTGCTTCATCTCGTCGCACTATAACTGTAGGGTGGATCATTTCATCGTAAACCCCTTGGTTATAGGAATCCAGCACAGCATCCTCTGGGCTGTAAGCAGATGCACCCACGCCATTAACCATGGCTTGGTAAGTCATCTCAGTTTGTTCCCAGTGCTTTCCTCTGTCCATAGCATAAAATCTGCCAGCCATGGTAGCAATTTTACCAACTCCAATTTCTTGTATTTTCAAATTTAACTTTTGCAAACTTTCCAAAGCAACTTTTTCTCCAGTGTCTCGCCCATCGGTAAACATGTGAATGTATACTTCTTTCACTCCTGTTGCGGCAGCCAACCCAAGCAAAGCATATAAATGCTCATCACTGCTGTGCACATTACCGCCAGAAATCATCCCCGCTAAATGCAACTGGGAATTATTTTTCTTGACATGTTCCCAAACAGCCAAAACAGCTTCATTACTAAAAAACTTATGGTTTTGTATTGCTCTGTTTATTCGCGCCAAACATTGACCTACAATTCGTCCAGCACCAATGTTTAAGTGTCATACTTAAGAATTACACATTTCACCCCATT
>CAZQWV010000116.1:0-2049 GCA_964597185.1 uncultured Candidatus Saccharibacteria bacterium | reverse complement strand
TTTAAATACCAAGAGTTGTAAACAGATACCACTGCTAAATAAAACAGTACAGCTGGAGCCAAAAAACGGAACACAGGCAAAGGCGCTGCAAAATATTGCACCACTACCACAAAAGCAACGCTAATGAGCCCGCTTATGAACTTATGGTATTTGACGATTTGTTCCATGAACGAAATTTAATAATGAGCAATCCAGCCAAAATTGCCAAAACCAGGCTAACTACCACATTTTGGCGAATTTCCCCAATAAATACGCTATCTATCCTTAAAAACTCTAAGGGAATTCTCACTATATTATACAAAAGCAAATACCATAAGAAAAGGGCAGAATTATGTCTTTTCCAACCCCACAATATGGCAAAAATAATTATATTAGCCAGTATTTCATAGGCAAACCAAGGGTGAAAAAATACTTCAAACCCAAAACCATCTGGGCGGAACTGCAAGGGCACAAACATTTTCCAAGGCAGGTCTGTTGGCAAGCCAAAAGCTTCATAATTGAACCAATTACCAAGCCGGCCAATTATTTGTCCTGCAAGCAAACTAAAAGTTAACCAATTGGCAAACTTAGAAAGTGTTAACCAAAACCCAACACCAGTTTTTTTGGTTTGTTGCCAACTGACTAAACTCAAACCCAATAACCCTCCTAACACAGCTCCGTAAATACTCAAACCACCTTGCCAAATTGCAAAAATAAATTGGGGATTGGCCATATAGTACTCAAACTCTGACCCAACATGGTACAGCCTTGCACCAACCAGCCCAGTGGCAACTAAAAATAGTGCGTAATTATCTACCTGGTCTTTAGCTATGCCATACCAAGTTGCTCGCTGCACAGCCACATACCTGGCCACAACTACAGCCACAGCCAGCAGAATGCCGTAGTAGTGAACGGTTAAAGATCCTACATGAAATTGCTGAGGTAGAACTAAATTCCCTGCAAACACAGGACCTACTAACTCGCGCCACAACAGCACTAAAAAACCTGTCACCACAAAAACCCCAGCCAATCGAAACCAAGGCAACTTAACCCGCTCATTAATTTTTTTTATCATAGGTTTTTTGGTTTATTTCCAATTCTAAAATTCTTTGAGCGAAATATCGTTCCTGCACGTTGAGCCTAGAGAATGTTAGAACAACACCGCTTGATGCTTCACTCCAATACGAGGTTCTGGTTCAGACAAAGCTAACTTTATTTCTTTAACTTTGAAGTAATCTCGGTAAAGCAATTTCTGGTTAGTTAAAGCATAGTCATAAATTTGTTTGGTGACTTTAACATCATCCAAACAATACTTTTTCAACAAATCCATGCGGCCATTCTTCCAGTACAACAAAGCTTGCAGGCCATTGCCAGACTTACCAGCACCAATAGACCCCTGGGCTACAGACTCTAAACTCACTCTATGGCCAATAACACTAGCTACTTCTTGGAGCAAATCGCAATATGGGACATCAAAAATATTGAAATTCAAATATGGTTGTAAAACTTCAAAATCAAAATCTTTTATGTTGTATCCAATAATTAAATCTGCAGTTTGTAAAATTCCGGCCAGCTTAGGAAGTTCGTGCTCTTCATAAATGGAATATTTTTGAGTGGAATAATCGTAGATGCCGCAAACTGAAATTTTTAGTAAATGATTTTTGCCGCGGCCGCCAACATCATCAAAACTTTTTTGTGTTTCTAAGTCGAGAACTATTTTTTTTAGCATAACCTAATTATACCACTCGCATTCTGTGGACAACCAAGCAAGCAACACTCCCCTGGTATGTATTGACAAATTATGTAAAATATGCTATAATATGTGTTTATTCTATATAATTATATGGTAAGTTTTATTCTCGTTTTTTGCTTAAAACCTAGATATTTGGTATAATTCAGCAAGATTTTATATATTATTTAGTGCAATTTTATGAGCCAATCTACTAGTAGCGAAGCCAGTTATACCAGAACATTAGCCCTAGAGACCTTAGACCAAGTTGGACAAGAAGTTACTTTGTCTGGCTGGGTCGCCTCTTCTCGAGACCACGGCGGTCTTATTTTTATTGACCT
>CAZQWV010000115.1:0-2087 GCA_964597185.1 uncultured Candidatus Saccharibacteria bacterium | reverse complement strand
AGTTAGCGTTGTTTTTTAATATGGAAATTGTTTCCATTCACAATTTATAATGCGTTAATCATTACTAGAATAAATTTTACCTTGGCGCCAAATAAGCTTGGCAGCTCGCCTTGAACCAATCAGTTTCTTTAAATAGTTGAACCAAATAAGGCTGCGGGCAAATATAGCAATGCGTCCTTTTAAGTAAATGTGGGGGGTTATCATTATCCCCCACTTACCGCCCAAAGGAACTACATAGCCAAAGTTTTTGCATTCATATATTGGTGGGGTTTGGTTACGACTCATATCAACTATGGCGCGAGCAACATATTCACCTTGGTCAATAGCTTGGCTTGCTGTTCCAGGCAAAGGTCTGCCATCGGTACCAATAAAGCAGCATTGGTCGCCTATTGCAAAAATGTTTTTCTGACGCTCTACTTGGAAACAAGCTCCAGTTTGTATGCGGCCACCGCGATCCATAACAGGTTCTGCTGGAGTTATAGGCACATGAGTTGCTTGTACTCCTGCTGTCCAAAACAAACCATCGTAATGCATCTTATCTCCTGTGTTGAGTTCAATAAACTGTTGGGTAACATTGGTGATGAGTGATTTAGTTTGGACTTCTACCCCAAGTTCATCTAAACGACGAAAAGTATCTTGAGCAATTTTTTCTCCTAAACCAGGCATGAGCTGCGGCGCGCCTTCTACCACTATCAACTGCATCATCTCTCTTGGGTAAGAGTTTTTCCAAGATAAAAAGTCTAGTAGGCCAGCTAATTCTGCGGCTAATTCTACTCCTGCAAAACCTCCACCTGCCACAACAAAACGCAGCTTACTCCTAGTAGCAGACAGTCTTGCTGCTTCTACTGCAAACTGTACTTTGTTTCGAATTGCTAAAGCATCCTTTGGAGTTTTTAGAGGTATAGCATTGTCTTCTGCTCCTGGTATACCGTAAAAATTTGCTGTTGAACCTAAAGCTAGAACTACATAGTCGTATGGCAATTTACCATGATCTAAAACTACTTGTTTAGTTGATGTATCAACAGAAACTACTTTAGCTTGCTGAAACTTAATCTTTCTTCCTTGTAAAATAGTTTTAATAGGAATTGAAACTGTTTCTGCAATATCTGCCATGCGAGCCAACTCTTCATCACTAGAAGCTAGTTCATATAAAAAGCCATGCAGTACATGGTATGCATTCATATCTACTATGGTAATGTCGGATTCAGGCATAATCTGGCTTAGTTCTAAAGCACAGCTCAATCCTCCGAATCCAGCACCGCAAATGACTATTTGTTTCATGTCGTTTAGTTTTCTTAATTATACCAGAGCTGGACTTGAAAAAAAACTGGAAATGCGGTAGAATACGCTAGTTATACATTCTCCCTGGGTCGGTAGCTCAGTCGGTAGAGCAGTGGCCTTTTAAGCCATTTGTCGTGGGTTCGATCCCCACCCGACCCACCAAAACATACGGCTTATAGCCGTATTTTTAAATAATGATATATAATAAGTGTATGAAACTTAAATTATTGGTGCTTTTACTATATCTAACTGCTGTGCTTGTCCCAAGTGGTGTTGCTCATGCTTTCCCCGACGCAGATGGGGATGGTTTGGCAGATTACGATGAAGCTATTTTTAAAACTGACCCGAATAAATTTGATACCGATGGGGATGGTTATGGTGATGGCATTGAGGTTCAGCATGATTATGACCCAAACAGCACAGGCGAAGAAAAATTACAAAGACATATTGAAGTAAACCTCTCCACTCAACAAATGAGCTGGAATGTAGGTTCATACATAATGAAAGTTGTTCCTATTTCTAGTGGCATTAAAGGCAAAGAGACTCCAACAGGAAATTACACTATTACCCACAAATTACCTTTTGTAGATTATATTGGACCAGATTATAGCTACCCAAAAACTAAATGGAATTTACGATTTAAATGGTCCCCTCAAGGTAACTATTATATTCATGGAGCTTTTTGGCACAATAACTTCGGCAGACCTATGAGCCGTGGCTGCATAAACGTGTCTTACAAGAACATGGAACAGTTGTATAACTGGGCTAAACTTGGCACTGCCATAAATATTTACTACTAAAATGAT
>CAZQWV010000114.1:0-2103 GCA_964597185.1 uncultured Candidatus Saccharibacteria bacterium | reverse complement strand
AATGAGGTAGGTTGAGCCGAAAATGGTTACCAAACCAACCAGGGTTACTAAAGACAGAACATCTGAGCCAACATGATCATATTTTACGCCCATCGCAACTAAGATTAAGGAAAATTCGCTAATTTGCGCCACTGTAAAACCGGTTTGTAAACTTGTTTTTCTGCGGTAACCTAAGTAGCCCAAAATTATCATTAAAATAATTGGGTTACCTACAAGCACTAACAACGACAATACTATGGCTGTTGTGGTCATGCTGGTAATGCCAGTAAGAGACATTTGCGAACCCAGTAATATGAAAAAGATGATAATGAAAAAGTCTCGCAAAGGGGTTAGCCGGGCATTTATTTCGTGACGAGAAGGCAAGTTGGCTAAAGCAACCCCAGCAATGAGCGCTCCGCTTTCTAAGGAGAAGCCAAATTCTTTAAATAGTGCTGCAATGCCAATGCCCCAAGCTAAGGCAAACAAAAATAGAAATTCTTGCGAGCCAGCAATGAACCGATTGAGTTTCGGCATGAGGTAGTGAGAGCCAATTAACAACAGGGCAATGAGCCCTATGCCTTTGCCCAGCATTAGCCCAAATGAGCTCCAAGAAGAATCGCTGGTAGAAAGTAAAGGGATAATGAACAGTAACAATATGGCAACAAAGTCTTGCACCAAGAGGAAGCCAACAGCAATTTTGGCATACAGCACATCTATGTCGCCTTTATCGGTGATGAGTTTGAGAATAATAATGGTGCTTGAAAAAGCTAAAGCAACAGCTATGTAAGCAGAAGCTAGGGCTGAAAACCCGAGCAGTATGGCAATAAAAAACCCAGCTAAGGTAGTAAACACAACTTGGCCAATACCAGTGAGTAAAGATACTTTTCCAAACTGGCGAATAATGGCCGGAGAGAGGTTTAAGCCAACTGTGAAAAGTAGAATAGCAATCCCAATTTCGCTGAACAAAGCAAAAGTTTCTACTGAGTTAAGCAGCCCAAGTACAAATGGACCAACTATTAAACCTGTAATGATATGTCCAATAATAAGAGGCTGTTTTAGCATCCTCATGAGCAAAGCCACTAAACAGGCCACACCAACAACTACCCCAAGTTCGTTAAATAAATGCATTTTGTTTTAGTTTCTGAAGTTTTAGCTGCACATTTTTATGTTTAAATTATACCATATTTTTTAGGTTTTGATTTGCACAATACCTAACTCTTTTATACAATACCTCTATGAATTTAGATGCAATTTTCTTTATTGGGCCTCAAGGTTCCGGCAAAGGTACTCAGGCTCGTATTTTGGCGGAAAAAAACAATTTGTTCTACTGGGAAATGGGCGGAGTGCTTCGTAATCTGGCCAAAGAAGATACAGAGCTAGGCCGCCAAGTGAGTGAACTCATTAACAATGGTGTTTTGTTGAGCGATGAGTTGTTGTTGTCTGTGGTGCGAGACAGAATGAGTTCCATTCCGGAAGGGCAAACTGTGTTGTTCGATGGAATTCCTAGAAGACTAGGACAAGCTGAATTTGTATTGCAATTTTTGAAAAATAACAATAAGTCAAAGTTTGTGACTGTATTTATAGATTTGCCAAAAGAAGAGTCCATGGCTCGTTTGTTGTTGCGTGCAGAAAAAGAAGGGCGCAAAGATGACACTAAAGAAGCTATTCAATACCGTTTAGAACAATATGAACAAGACACTTTGCCAGTATTAGATTATTTGAAAGAACATACCACTTTTCTAACTATAGATGGGCAACCTGAAGTAGAAGTGGTAACACAAGCCATAGACCAAGCTTTAGCCCCATATGCCAACCAATAAAAAAACTAGTTTACCACTAAATATTATTTTGCTTGGTGACCCAGCAGCTGGCAAAGCCACACAAGCAGCTTTCATAGCTAAAGAATATAGCTTAAAAGATTTTGATATGGGTAAAGAATTGGCAGACTTGCGCCGGAAAGATAAACAAGTAGATGCCAATTTAGCAACCAACAACGACAAAGGCAAACTTACTCCAACCAAAATTGTGCGTAATATTTTGAAGCAAACAATTACTACAACATCTGGCAAAAAAGGTATTTTGTTCGATGGCCACCCAAAAATGCTGGGAGAAGCTCAGCTAGTT
>CAZQWV010000113.1:0-2125 GCA_964597185.1 uncultured Candidatus Saccharibacteria bacterium | reverse complement strand
ACCGAGTAGGGTATTTTGCAGGTAAGTATGGCAAGCGCGCAGATGACAGTAACCAAGCTTTAAAAAATAGAATTAAGTACTACCGTACTAACATAGCAGAAGTCATTGAGTTTTTTTCTAGCAAGTACGACTTTTACAAAGTAAGCGGTATGGGTAGTCCAGTTCAGGTGCGCAAAGAGCTCCAGAAAATTATTAAATTATATATTAGCAAATTGCAAAATGGGGAAGTACGTTAAACAACCAGAAGAAATCCGCCTTATAAACGAAGGCGGAAAAATTTTACGCAGAATTTTAAGTGAGCTGTCTGAAATGGCAAAACCAGGGGTTAGTACTGCAGAACTGAATGCGTATGCTGAAAAGGAAATCTTGAAAGTTGGTGGAAGGCCAAGCTTTATTAATTATGGTCCAAAAAACAATGAGTTCCCAGCAGGCCTGTGTACATCCATAAACGACGTGGTGGTTCACGGTATACCATCTACTGAAGATGTATTACAAGAAGGGGATATTGTTGGGTTAGATATTGGTATGGAATACAAAGGTTTGTATACTGACACAGCCATTACTGTCCCTGTTGGAAAAATTGACCCAGAAGTGCAGAAGCTGCTCGAAGTCACCAAACACTGCTTAGATGAAGCTATAAAAGTTGCTGTAGCAGGAAATAAAGTTGGAGATATTGGATACACCATACAGTCTATTGCTGAAAAAGCTGGTTATTCTGTGGTGCGCGATTTAGTTGGCCATGGCGTAGGTTATGATGTACACGAAGACCCAATGATTCCTAACTATGGCAGAGCAGGAACAGGACTTACCTTACAAGCCGGCATGGTTATTGCTATTGAACCAATGATTTGTGTAAAAGATTACCACGTTGTGGTAGATGATGATGGCTGGACTATTCGCACCAAAGATGGGAGCCTGGCTGCACACTTTGAACATACCATAGCAGTTGGCGAAAAGACAGCAGAAGTTCTAACCTAAATTTAACTTAATTTGTACGGCCCAACCTCTGTTCTTTTTAGCTTAAGCAGTAAAGCAGAAACTTCTAATTGTTTCCCTAACTCGTGGGCTAAAGAGCGTATATATGTTCCGCTACTGCAATAAAAATTGGCACGCACCACTTGTACTTTTTCAAGTGGTTTTTCATTTATTTTTTGCCATTGTTGCAGAATTTCAGATTGCCTAAATTCTCCTTTTACTAATCCTACAGTCTGAACAATGTAGTTGTAGGCATCTGCCCAGTCATTGGCAGTTACACTTTCTAGCTCCGCACTAAACACTTCAGATTTTTGAAGAGGCATATTAATTTGGTCCAATGAATTTTGTTTGGCCCATTCAAATAAAGGTTTTCCTTCAACTGGCTTAGAAGAATATGGCGGGTATGGTAAATTGTTTGTTCCTACAAACTTTTTTACTGCTTCTTCAATTTTTTGGCTGGCAATAAAACCGTAATCTTGGTTGCTATATTTTGAATCTATGTATGCTAGACCAAGTGCATCGTAGGTATCAGAAGCAAAGCCCAATAAAATTTCTGCTTCATATTTTTTAGGAAGATTTAAATACTCATCTTTGTTTTTTACTGTGTCACCAGACAGCACTAAAAGCAACCCTTCTGCCATGGGGTCTAACCGCCCAGCATAAGTCATGGGTATACTTTGCAGTTCTGAATGCAAACTTCGGTATTGTTCTAAAGCTTCAAGCGGGGTTTGACCCAGCTGTTTTACAATGGGAATAATCAAAGACGCAGGCTAACTAAAGCTTATCTGTAATTTCTTGTTTCAGAAGTTTGGCAAATTCTTCTACCGACATAGTACCAAGATCTTTTTCACCGCGGCCTCTTACAGCAACGCCTTTAACTTCCATTTCTTTATCCCCAATGACACAGAGATATGGCACTTTTTCTCCGCTACCATCGCGGATTTTTTTACCAACACTTTCTGTTCTGTCATCTACTTCAATTCTTAAGTCTGGGTTTAATTCCAATAGTTGCTGTTTAACTTGCATAGCGGCATCAATATGTCTATCGGCTATCGGTAGTAATTTAACCTGAACAGGACATAGCCACAAAGGGAAAGCCCCAGCGTAATGCTCAATTAAAATACCAATAAACCGCTCCAATGAGCCATAA
>CAZQWV010000112.1:0-2215 GCA_964597185.1 uncultured Candidatus Saccharibacteria bacterium | reverse complement strand
TTTAACTTTATCGGCTTTAAGAAATTTTTCTATAGTTTCTAAAGTTTTGTAATTTTCGTTGTAAGCTAGTTCGCGTTGTAGTTCAGCCACTTTGGTGCTGGAAGTTTTTGCCTGGGTTTTTGGTGGAACTAAAGCTAGTCGTAGTCCATTGTAAATACTACTGTCTATGAATAGAAGCATGGGTTTATGAAAGTAAAGTTAGTTTGGTTAGTTCTTCTCTGGCTACGGTGCGATCATCCCAGTCTATCATTTTATTTCCTGCCAAAACCATTTTTTGTTCAGACCCTTTACCGGTTATGAGCACTAGGTCTCCGGGTTTAGCTAAAGTCAAAGCTTTGGTAATGGCTTGTCTGCGGTCCAGCACTACCAATAGATTTTCACCTTTAGTTTTGCCTTGTTCTGTGGCTCCTTGGCACATAATCTCTGCCAATTTGGCTGGGTCATCGTCGTATGGGTCGTCTGTGGTAACAATAACAATATCTGCATTTGCTGCAGCTAACTTGCCTAAACCAATTTTATTAGAGTAATCTCTGCCTCCACCAGTTGGTCCTAGAACTTGAATAATTTGTTTAGGGTTCCACCCAGCAACTGTGTCGTAGAGCTGCTGCATACCTGTTGGTTCGTGAGCATAATCTACCATAACAGTGAATGGTTCACTAGCCACCACTTCCATGCGACCAGGTACAACTGGCACGCGAGACAAAGCTTCGCTGGCGCTGGCTAAATCTATGCCTAAAGATTGTGCAACAGTTAAAGCTGCGAGTGAATTGTATACATCAAACTTGCCTTTGAGATTCAAGTTTACTTTTATGCCATTTATTTCGTATTGAATTCCCGAGTAAGACAGCTCTATGTTACTGGCTACTAAATTGGCGCTAGTGTTACGAACTCCATAGCTAAGGCGTTGGTCAGCTTTGAAGTTTAAATAGTATTGTCCGTATTCGTTGTCTAAGTTAGCAACAATGGTTTTTACAAGTCGTGGATTGATATGTAATTTTTGTGGGGTGGTTGGGTACAGGCTGAGAGCTTTGAATAGAATGGCTTTAGCTTTTTGATAATTTTCAAAACTGCCGTGGTAATCTAGGTGTTCTGGGGTGAGGTTGGTAAATACTGCAATATCAAAATAAATATTGAGATGTCGGTTTTGAGCTAAACCTACGCTAGTCATTTCGAGGACAGCATAACTGCAACCATTCTTTACCATTTCTGCCAACCATTTTTGCAAGTTCCAACCAGACATGGTGCTCATTTTGAAAGTGTTAAGGTGGGCTGCTTGTCCTGTACTGTAGGTGGCGGTGCTAGCATACCCAACTTTCCTGCCAGTCTCTTGGATGACTGCTGCAATGAGGTTAGTGGCTGTGGTTTTACCTTTGGTGCCAGTTACACCAATAACAATTAGTTTGCGAGAAGGCTGTCCGAAATAATAACTAGCTATGAAGCTAATGGTTCCATGGTAATACGGCCGAATGTTTTGTAGCAAAGATTCGGGTAACAAGTTTCTTATGAAATTCTTTAGAGTTTGTATCATCTGTATATAGTATATAAAAAAGGTTGATATATGGAAAATATTTGGGTTAATGGTAAGATTTGCTCTATAATATAGATAAGTTATTCATTTTTCCTAGCATCGGGAATAAAAGGGTCCTGCGCTAGGAAAAATGAATAAATTAACTGTAATATGGAAACAAAACTTCAATTAAACCCATTAACTTTTCCTTTGTGGTGGTACACCATTGGCTTGTCTGTGGCGTGGGATTTAGTACGCAAACATTTTCGTTACGGTTTGAAGAAAACTGCTTTTCGGTTGTTTTTGCGAAATATGTGGCATCCGCTTTACGGAGATTATACACGCTCTGGCAGAATTATTAGTTTCTTTTTGCGTGTGGTATTGCTGTTTGCCAAAGTGTTTTTCTTGGGTTTTCGAGCCATTGTATTGGCTTTGTTTTTTGCAGCATACTTAGTTGTGTTGCCGTTCTCTTTGTTTATGGTTATCTATTTATTATTACCAATTTAATTTTCATATTCCGTGGATATAGAATTTCGTTCTAGCAATGGGCAGTGGCCAGTAGAAGCATCTGTCGAAGGAGCTCAACTAGTTTTTTCTGGTTCATTTGATTCTAGGCGCATTGCTTTAGAAAAAGCTAAATATCGTTTTGACCGAACACTGCGAGTAGTGTTGTGGGCTGTGGCAATTACTGGAGCAGTGTCTTTGGTA
>CAZQWV010000111.1:0-2243 GCA_964597185.1 uncultured Candidatus Saccharibacteria bacterium | reverse complement strand
AAATTGGCAGAAACATTTTCTCCTGCAGCAGCAAACAGTTCGCGCATTTTGCTTTCTCGTTCTTCTTTATCTTTCACATAAATAGCAGCTTCAATCTTGTCATCGGTCACAAACTGTTTCACTTGAGCCATAACTTGTTCATCTACCCCAACAATGTCAGGTTCAGCTTTAGCCTGCCCAACTTCTGCACGGAACTTGTCTTGAGCATCGCACAAAGCTTTTAAGTGAGGTTGAGCAAAAGCTATCCCATCAATAATTTCTTCTTCAGTAACAAGTTTAGCCCCAGCTTCAACCATAATAATGTGTTCTGCAGTTCCAGAGACAATCAAATCCATGGTACTCTTTTCTTTTTGTTCAGCATTTGGGTTGATCACAAAATTTCCATCAACCTTACCCACTCTTACAGCAGCAATTGGTCCTTCATAAGGAATGTTGGAAATATGCAAAGCCATGCTGGCAGCATTAACAGCCAACATATCTGGGTCATTTTCACCATCAACAGATAGTACAGTTACTACTACTTGAACATCGTTGCGCATACCATCTGGGAACAGAGGGCGCAAACTACGGTCAATAACACGACCAGTTAAGATAGCTTCATCGGTAGCGCGACCTTCGCGCTTAACCCAACGACTACCTTTAATTTTTCCTGCAGCATAAAGTCTTTCCTCATAGTCCACTAACAGAGGGAAATAATCCATCCCTTCACGAGGGGACCCCGACATAACTGCAGTTGCCAAAACTACTGTATCGCCCGAGCGGGCTAACACAGCACCGTTGGCTTGGCGGGCCAACTTTCCTGTTTCAAAACTGGTTTCTCCAGTTCCGACTTGGGCAGTAATTTTCTTACTTTCCATAAATTATCCTTTGCACCAGCACCCCGTATGTAGTATCAAACATCAACAGACAATCATTGTCTCGAGCTTGCTAATGCAGCTCGCGTTGATATCTCATACATAATACTTGATACTGGTTTATTTAATTGCAAATTTATATTTTTACGCTAGCAGTTAAAGCCCTGACGCTGTAAAAATATAAATTTGCAATCAATTACACCATTGTTAGATTATGTGTTAGCAACTTGGTCATCATACAATTTAAATTCTCTTAAGAACTGTTCTGGGTCTGGGGTACTGCCGAACAATAAATGGTTAATGTTTTCTTCAAACAAGTTTTGCGGCTTGCTTCTGCCTACCCCACGATTTTTCAACCATTGCTCCCAATGCCTTGTAAAGGAACGGAATCCATCGCTATCTACCGGACCATATTTGCTGAAGATAAGATCGTATTTAATTTGGTCAACAATGGTAATGAACTCACTACGTTCAGTTACAGACAAATGGCCTTTCTCTCTAAACAGATTTTTCAATTTCTGTATTTGTTCATTGCTAAAAATGCGACGAATCACTTCTTCGGCAAGAGCTACCCATTCTTTTTCAAATTCTTCAGCGTTTGCTAAATCTGGCATGCGGACAAAAAAATCACTTCAGGAAGACCTGAAGTGAAGTACTTTAATTGCTGGTGTCTTTTTTCAGCTTGAGTTTGTCAGTGATTTTTTCGTACCGCTTCACATCTTCGTTCTTCAAGTAGCGGAGCAGTCTGCGTCTGTTACCAACCATTTTTAGTAGACCTCTGCGGGAATGGTTGTCTTTGCGGTGAGTTTTCAAGTGTTCACTTACTTGCTCAATCTCTTTAGTTAAGATTGCTATTTGCACTTCTGGGCTACCAGTGTCATCTTTGTGAACCTGGTACTTGTGGATGATAGCATCTTTTTCTTTTTTACTTAGCATTATTGATCTTTCGTCTACACGTTGTCAGCAGTAAAATCTGACCCGTGGATTAATTAGTAATAGAATTATACCACATTATTACTAAATTCCGCAAGAACCACATAAATATCCACAAATATGCTATAAATATATATTATAGCATAAATTTAATATTTTGTCAATAGCTTATTTAATACCCCAATATTATGCGACATATCCCCTGCCAATCGTATATAATAGAGATATGCCACATTCGGTATCTGAAACCAAAACTAAAAACAAAACTGAAAGCGAATCTGCACTGGCCAAATATGCCAGAGAATTTTTGGAATACTGCGAAATAGAAAGAAATAAAAGCGAACTCACTATAAAAAGTTATCGTCATTTTCTAAATCGGTTTGTAAACTTTTGCGCAGATAAAAACATAACTAAGCCTGAACAAATTGATTTAGATACAACTCGCAGTTACCGTCT
>CAZQWV010000110.1:0-2288 GCA_964597185.1 uncultured Candidatus Saccharibacteria bacterium | reverse complement strand
TTTTTGCTGGTATTGTAGCTCAACTTCCAGGAGCCATGAAACAAGGGTACGATTTATACCTTGGAGCAGCTTATGACCCATCTAACTTACCTAAACTGCTAAGCTTTGCCGCAGTAGCCCTTATAGTTATTATTGGGGTAGTACTAGTAACAGAAGCTCAGCGAAACATACCTGTGGCATATGCTAGACGCATACGTGGCAGTAACCAAGTAGGCGGTTCTAGTAACACTCATTTGCCATTGCGTTTGAACCAAGCTGGAGTTATCCCAATCATTTTTGCTATCTCTGTCTTGTTGTTCCCAGGTATTATTGCTCAGTTCTTCATCAATGCTAAGTCTGCTTGGTTGGCAGAAGGCGCCCAAACAGTTATGAATATGTTCAACACTCAAGGTTGGGGATACGGCATATCTTACTTTGTATTAGTTGTAGTGTTTACCTATTTCTACACTTCTGTGGTGTTTAACCCTAAAGATATAGCAGACAATGTTCAACGTAATGGTGGGTTTATTCAAGGGTTGCGTCCAGGAAACCAAACAGCAGCTTACTTGCAGAAAGTACTAAATCGCATCACTTTACCAGGAGCTACTTTCCTTGGCCTTATAGCTATTTTGCCTTTAATTTTGCAAAGCTATACTGGCAGCCAAATTTTGACTTTTGGTGGCACCAGCTTGCTCATTGTTGTTTCTGTAGTTATTGAAAGCATCAAGCAGATTGAAGCCCAGCTAACTATGCACGATTACGAAGGGTACTAAGCCTTCTGTTTTCTAGTTAAAGACTTACAAAGCCCTGTAAAACAGGGCTTTTATTTATCCCCAGATAGGGGAAAAAGCATATATTGACAAAAATGCCAAAATGGTGTATAATTATAGTATATTATGGCAACTGAAGAAATCTACGACAATTCACTAAGAAACGAAGAAAACCCTTTAAATAAGGGTGATTTTGGTTATGGACAAGAAAATACCGAAAATAGAGCGGGTTTTCAAGAGGGTGTAGAAACCAACAATCCCAACCTAGAAAATGGTGAATATACAGAAGTTCAAGCAGAAAACCCTGGCAGTCATAATTTAGAACAACCAGACGAAGAAGGTTCAGAGGCAGTTGATGAACAAACCGGCGAAACCATAGAACAAATTGAAGAAAAAGCAGAAGCTGGTGAAGGTTTGACCAACGAAGAAACAAACACATTACAGTTGACTGAAGAAAATTTAGAAAGTGTTCTCCCAGATTTGGTAGTAGATGAAGCAGATGCCAGCGAAATAATGGATCAAGCAAATGAACTAGGAAGGCTTAACAAAATCCTCAGAGGCGAGTAGTATTTAAAAGTTTAAACAAAACCACAATTTATGCTGCAGTTTGATCTCATTACCATAACTTTTATGGCGCTGGTAGCGCTAGTAGCAGTTTTTGTGGTGGTGGGATTTTATTTTTTTAAACATCACTATTTGGTAAATAAAGCTGTTGTTCCTAGAACCAAAAACTGGGTGTTTTTAGAAATTCAGATGCCAAAGCAGTCTGCAGAAGATGACCAGCAAAGAACCAAAAGCGAAGAGGAAAAGAAAAATTTAATTGCAGTTGCAGAGCAGCTTTACACTACTTTGTCTGAAGTTGGGGGAGATAGTGGTTGGTTTTCCATGCGCGATTATATATCTTTTGAAATTGCTTGTGTAAACAAAAAAGTGAGCTTCTACATTAACTGCCCTAGAAGTTTGCAACAGCTCATAGAAAAGCAGATCCATTCTCAGTACCCACATGCTTACATAGAAGAAGTTTCTGGATACAATCCATTTCAAAAAGGTGGTCAAATTGAGACCATGGAGCTAAGGCTCAATAAAAAATATGTTTATCCTGTGCGTACATACAAAAGCATGGAAACCGATCCGCTCAATGCCCTTACTAATGCTATGTCTAAACTGGAAGAGCAAGAGGGTGCGGTCATTCAAATGGTGCTGAGCCCAGCAGGTCACCACTGGCAAACCAAGCCGCGTCATATGGCTTCAGAAATTCAGCAAGGGAAAAACCCCAACATAGTAGAGCGGGGCATGTTTAACAGAGTGTTCCGTGAACTGTTTTTTGGTATTGGTCGAGGAGTTCAAGGTAAAACTTTGAAGCGAGACACCAGAAACCAAATGCGCCACGATTTATCTGGCCAATACAATGCCATCCAGCTTACCCCAATGCAACAGGAAATTGTAAAGCGCTTGGAAGAAAAAGCTAGCCGCCCTGGGTTTAAACCCAACATTCGCTTGCTTACTTCTTCTGTTCATCCAGGTCAAGCCAAACTGCAC
>CAZQWV010000109.1:0-2346 GCA_964597185.1 uncultured Candidatus Saccharibacteria bacterium | reverse complement strand
GCTGAAGATATGGTTGGAGCAGAACTTCCTAAACTGTCTACTGCTGGGGCATCGTGCTTTAACAAATCATCAAAGTCCCAGGAGCGGTCTTTTAATTCACTTTTAAGTTTAACTTTAGATTCTACCGCGCGTACAGGTTTTATGGTAACTGTTTTGGTAGCAGACAATTCTTTGCTAGCTTCTTCTTGTGGTTTAGGTATGCGATCCCCATCCTCACCGTATACTAGCGGGTACCAATGATGGCCTAAATAATTCCCATAAACAAGCCCTACCAATACAGCCACAGCTAAAGTGGCAATATTTACCATTTGTAGCTGTACCGCACCCATAAGCTCGTAGTTAAAATAGGTGTCAGACAAAATAATATATAAAGCAACTGCGGAACGTTGAATAATGAGGAGCAATATTACTCCAACCACCATGCACAAGAAAATATATAATTTCTTTTTCATTTTTTGTTTCTAGTACCTTAAACTCTTTTTTGTATTATAAAACAATTTTTTGGCTATGACAAATTATATTTCAAATTTATGAACAGATCCGTTTGGTATATGAGTTAGCGGCTCATCTGACATAATCCAGTACATCAACCGAATAATTCCCCCAGAAGTAACTGCTAGTACTGGTTGCTCATGCTCTACTTTGATCATATTTACAAATTTAACCAACCTATCTTTAACATCTGATACAGACTCTCCTCCATATGGGCGGTAGTTATATTCTTGTTGTTTATCCAATCGTCGCAGCTCGTTATCCCACTCATCCCAATATTTGCCAGACAAAGAACCAAAATCTCGCTCAGTCAACTCTTCTGCTATCTTTATAGGCAGTCTTAAACTTTCATTGAATATTTCTGCTGTCTGCTGTGTACGAATTAAAGAAGAGCAATAAATAACAGAAATCCCAGAAGGAAGCTCTGCTACCATTTGCTCTGCCTGTTTTTTTCCTAAATCATTAATATGAGCATCAATGCGGCCACAAGATCGTTTTTCTGCATTGATATCTGTCTCTCCATGACGAGCTAAATATAAAATCATTATCGAATACTGAGAATACTTTTTTTGTAACTATCTAGGTTATCTAAAGCTACGCCAGTACCGCGAGCTACACATAACAAAGAGTCTTCAGCTAAATAGCATGGCACGCCTACTTCTCCAGCAATATAGTGGTCCAAGTTGCGCAACTGTGCTGTCCCACCAGACATTATCATTCCTTTGTCTATAATATCGCTAGCAAGTTCTGGTGGAGTATCCTGCAAAACAGTTTTTACAGCTTTTAAAATTTCTTTTAATTCTTCCGAAATAGCTTCTACAACTTCGTTGGTAGATACAGTCACGGTTTTTGGTAAGCCGGTAATCATATCTCTACCTTTTACTTCCATAATTTCTTCTTCAGAGAGCAACATGGCAGACCCAATGGTAATTTTTATTTCTTCAGCAGTACGGTCCCCAATAGCCAGGCCATGCTTTTTACGAACAAAGTCTACAATAGCTTGGTCTAAACGGTTACCAGCAACACGAACAGAAGTAGAATTTACAATACCACCTAAGGACAGTACAGCAACATCTGTAGTTCCCCCACCCATGTCTATAATTAAATTACCAGATGCAGAAGAGATAGGAATACCAGCTCCAATAGCTGCAGCCACAGTTTCTTTAATAACAAAAGCAGATTTTGCTCCAGCTGCTTGAGCAGCTTCAATAACTGCACGACGTTCAGTGGAAGTTATACCTCCTGGTACTGAGATCATAACTTCTGGACGGAAAAAGCGAACACGACCCAAAGCTTTGTTTATGAAATACCGGAGCATGGCTTCGGTAACACGGTAGTCTGCTATAACCCCATCTTTCATGGGACGGTTAGCAACAATGGTTTCAGGAGTACGTCCAAGCATTTCTTTAGCTTCTTGGCCTACAGCCAAAATACGGTTGTCTTCTAAAGATATGGCAACAACAGTAGGCTCGTTAATAACGATCCCCTTTTTCGGTAAATGAACCAAAGTATTTGCTGTCCCTAAATCAATCCCAATTTTAGCTTGAAACATAGGTATAATATAAATTGTAGTTGTGAAAACATCAGGGCTTTAACTGCTAGTTTGAGCAACTACAATTGATATTATATCAATATTACAAGCACTTGTCAGGGGCTGGCAAAAACCCTGGTTTTAGGCTAAAATTAGGTAAATATGAAACGTCGCACCAGATATTTATTTATAGGTTTAGGGTTCTTAGTTTTTGGTATCATATCCCCAATTATAGTGTTTTATGTGAGCGGTCTAAGTTATGATTGGCAGAATGAAGAGCTTACCTCCACAGGTTTGTTGTCTGTAAAAACCGAGCCTAGCAA
>CAZQWV010000108.1:0-2378 GCA_964597185.1 uncultured Candidatus Saccharibacteria bacterium | reverse complement strand
AGGGCTTCTTAAACAGCCAAACAATGTTACAATAAACAAACAATTAGTCATTTTTTACATTCGTGATTTAGAAGACCAATTGCGTCCTATTGCCATGTATATTATTTTAGGTCACATTTGGAACTTGGTACGCAGTGAACTAAAACGCCGCATTTTGGTGTTAGATGAAGCTTGGATAATGATGCAGCATGAAGATTCAGCCAGATTTGTGTTTGGTATTGCTAAACGCTGTCGTAAATATTACCTTGGTTTAACTACTATTACCCAAGACGTAGCAGATTTCATGAGCAGTCCTTATGGTAAGCCAATTGTAACCAACTCATCTATTCAGCTACTGTTGAAGCAAAGCCCTGCAGCTATTGATGTTATTGCTGAAACTTTTTTCTTAACAGAAGGTGAAAAGTATCTACTGCTCGAAAGCGATGTAGGCGAAGGTATTTTCTTTGCTGGATTAAAGCATGCTGCTATCAAAATTTACGGTTCTTATGTTGAAGACCAAATTATTACCACAGACCCAAAGCAGTTGCTGGAAATAAAGCAAAGTAAAGAAGAGATAAATTAAATTTAGCGCAATGCTATTTGACGCCTCTAATTCAAAATTTGGCGGTGATGGCCTAAAAAATCCTGACCTAAACCCAGATGATCAGGATTTTTTGAATGCCCAACAAGCAGGCAGAAACGTTAATGATAAAAAAGCTGGCTCAGGGAGTAAGGTTGGCAATTTTTTTAGAAATCAAATAGGCAAACAAGGCAGTGGTGACCCTAGTAAACCTGGTGTGAGAGATTTTTTCAATAAAGGTATAAAACAAACAGGAAAAGACTATGCTTTTGACAAAGGGAAGAATTATTTAAAAAATACTGAAATTGGAAAAAAAGTCCAATCTAAAGGGTCAGAGCTATTTAAGAAACTTGATGAAAAAGCAGGTGGTCATTTAAGTAAATTAGGTGATGCTGGTTTCAACCCAAATATGGACCGGGATGAGATGAAGAAGAAGGCCCGGGATTACATGAAAAAGGAGGGTAAGCAAGAGATTAAGAAATACATAAATGACAGTTTAGGATCTGTTGCTAAAAAAGGTGTTAAGCAAGGCGCAGAGAATGTAGCCAAAAAAGGTGCTGAAGGGATAGCCAAGAAAGGCGCTCAAGAAGTAGCGAAGGCAGGAACTAAAGCTGTAGTAAAAGGAGGTACCAAAGTAGGAGTAACTGCTGGTATTGAAGGTGGTGTAGAAATTGTAGGTGCAGCTGGGAACTTTGCTCTACCTGTTATTAGTGAAATTTTAGCTCAGCTTATTGTAATAGCCATTAGTTTGGGTATTTCTGATGCTATAGACGGGTCAATTGAGTGGGTTAGCGGACATCCTGTGAAAGCTATGCACTTGTTTATTCGGGCTGCTACAAAAATTGTTGTTTTTGTTGTTTTTGTTGTGTTGGCTATACTATTCTTCGGGTTGTTTAACATTTTCGGTCTAGCTATCCCGCTTATTTTAGTGCACTTATATTGGGCAATGGGGTCTATCCCATTTGTCAAAGAAATGGCTATTGCACAAGGTCTGGTCTGGTGGGAAAAAATTGTTATTATTTTACTTGATTTGCTTGTCATCTATTTTGTTGTGATGGCAACATTTATCGCGCTATATATTTATTGCAACCCAGCCTTCATAGCTGGTTCCATGACTGTGCCAGTAGTAGGTGGGACCGTAGGAGGTTGGATAGACCAAGCTACTACTTCCTCTGACTCATTTTGTAAAGACTTTCAATCTTTAGGTGTTAGTGGCACTCAGACCACCGGAGATACTTCTGGTAACACTAATTCGAATACTGACACTGGTGGTGGCGCTATACCTGCAGGCATGGTGGATGCTAAAACAGTAGTGACAGACCTGGTAGTAGATATGCGTTATTCCACCACCAATAACTTTATGAGCAAAATTCTATATCCTGCAGGCGGCACCCCAGGAAACAGGTGTTTGCTTAAAGCTAGCGTAGCGGATAACTTAAAGAAAGCTCAGGCAGAGCTAAAAAGGGTCAAGCCTGGATATAGTTTGAAAGTGCTAGATTGTTATAGACCATTTAAGGTACAGGAAGAAATGTATGCCTGGGGTCAAGCACAAAATCCTAAAATCTCTACGGCGTACATTTCGCTACCAACCCCAAACAGTCAACATCCTAAAGGTGAAGCTATAGATATAACAATTGTAGATGACAAAGGTAATGAATTGTCTATGCCCTCCCGTTTTGACGAATTTAGTTCCAGAGCAAATGGTTCTAACCCTAATTCGCAATTGCTTGAGCAAGTGATGAGAGCAGGGAATTTGACTCGTATTCCAAGTGAATGGTGGCATTTTCACTAGCAAACACAACTTTGTTATAATAGAGTA
>CAZQWV010000107.1:1779-2437 GCA_964597185.1 uncultured Candidatus Saccharibacteria bacterium | reverse complement strand
TGTGCCTTTAGGGTACATAATTTTACCCCAAGCCTTCGGGTCATCTTCTGGCTTGTCCCAGTCTACGCGCGGGCGGGCGTAGTACCTGTGAGCCTTATCTTTGTAATCGAGTTTGATTTTACCATCGTATAAAACTTTGGTGATGTCTTTAAATGCCATTATGTTTTTCCTTCACTTATTAAAATGGTATATCGTCTAAGTCGATGTCATCGTTAGGTACAACTTCACCTTCTACTAATCGCCTAGAACGAGAAAACGTTATAGGTGCAAATTCAGTAGGAATTGTCAGACCACGCTTGCGAGCCTCAGCTTTAATGATTTTGCTGATAGGCCGACGATTATTGAACAAGTGTTGCAAAATATTTTTCAAATGGTCATCTTCAATTTTGTGGATAGCAATAGTTTTATTTTCTGCTGTCCTCCAAACATATTGGTGAAGGTCTTGATTCTCTTGCACCAAATCTTTAAGGCTGGCTACTCTATTTTCCAGCTCAACGATTTCATTTAAGGCATCTGCTAACTGTTCAGCTGCCTCCTTGTCATAATTCTCAACTTTGTTGAGTTTTGCATATTTGTCGTCCATACATTGCTCCTTACTTTAATGTATTGTTATCAGTTAAGCACACCATAAGCCGAAAGTCAAGCCCCTTTTGGGACG
>CAZQWV010000107.1:0-1759 GCA_964597185.1 uncultured Candidatus Saccharibacteria bacterium | reverse complement strand
CATTCCTGCTTTGATAGCATCGTGGCTACCTGTTGATGGCATAATCGCCAAGTCTTTGAGGAAGGCGTGCCACATCATTTTGGTCATTGTGGCCGAAGCACTTTTCAGAAAAACAGAGTGGCCTTCTTGGTCAATTTCTAATCTTTGGCAAAAATCAGCTAACCAAGCATCAACTGAATGTCTGATGCTATTTTCTATCTGCGGGTCTTCATACCAAATTTGTAAAATCGTCGCATAGCAGATAAACAACGGCTCTTTTAGTAAATCGTAATTTTTGTCGTTCATATATTCTTGCCTAAATAATTGATTGGGTTCACTGATATGACCATATTCATTAAATGGCCTTTCCAATTTGGTGCTTGCAAACTGAACAAATCTCCACTTTGACCTTCTATAAAATTAGCCCAACTGTCACCCCATAGAGCTTTAGCAAAACCGTGGTCAAAAATAATCGTAGGATAAAGATATTGAGAATGGGGCAAGTAGTTAGAATCTTCAGCACAGTCGTCAATCCATTCTGGCATCTTCCACCCACCTTCGATAGCCTTTTGTATGGCTTTCTCTAAAATATATTTCTCTTTTCTCAATTGTTTTTCTGACTTCACCCCATAACTCCTATCAAATTATTTCTGCGTGCAATTTCTCGGTCTAGTGTTGAAAGTTGCAAATTGGTACGGTTAATATCCATAATCCAACGGGCTACTAGCTCAGCTTTGTCATCTGGATAGGCAACAAATTCGCCTGGCTTAAATTTGACAGGTAAATCTATATCAAAGATTTTTGCGTGACGCTGTAACTCTCGTAAGTATGCGCCAAATGAAGCGTAAACTTTTTGTATTTCCTGCCAGCTCCAGTTAGCTAATTTCGGTTCCATCTGCCAAAGTCCTCTCTTCGCGCTCGGCGACTTTTTGTTTGCCTTTTACTGTTGGTGCTTCGTTGATTGCAACTTCACATTCAGTACAGTAGGGAGCACCGTGCTCACGTTGAGCTTCTTCAGTGGTATCTATGATATGTCCATAGTGGCCAAAACTTTTGTTCTGGTCAACGAGGGCAACGTGCTCACCCCAAATGCGCATATTTTTCTTATCTATTTTGGTGATTCGGATAGTGGCCGTCTGAAACTTCAATACTTGGCCGACTTTTAATTCACGAATACCTTTGTCAGATACTAGGTCAGTAATTTCTTCGCGTTTAGCTTTCATCAAATTCCCCTTTTCGTTCTTCAAGATTCCTAACATTGCCACCCATTCTAGCGAATAGTTCGTAAAGTGCTACATTATCAAGAACCATTGGTCTGTCATTGTGACCAGCAAGTTTGCCTGACATTAAAGCATCTAGGGTTACTATATTATTTTTGGGATTAGCAACACCCCACTCTTTATGAAGCCTATTTGCGATATGCTCACCTTGCATAGAATTACCAACAACGATAAAAATATTTTCTGTTCTCCCAGCGCCGTTGAGCATTGCTTGAGTATGACCAACTTGACGATTATAAAGCTGATATTCAACTATTGCTCTAAGAGGGTCTAGCATTTTTTGAATCTTGTCATCCAAAATTTCTTGACCACGGTCAAATTCAAAAACAAATGTTTCGCCTATCACATTAACCCAATTATTTGTTTTAGGCTTTTTTTCACCTCGAGCCAATTGGCGTATCTGTACCGTCGGGAAAACTATATCTCGTAGTAAATCTATTTTCATTTTTGATTGCTCCTTACTGCTATCATATTAACAACTTAGCATACCATAAGCCGAT
>CAZQWV010000106.1:0-2491 GCA_964597185.1 uncultured Candidatus Saccharibacteria bacterium | reverse complement strand
TCCAACCAATGAAGAATGGGTAGGTCGCTTGGGAGACAAAGGGTTAAAAACTTTTGCAGAATACCAATTAGATGTAAAAGAGCATATGGGTACAGATGATCGTATGGAAATTGGTAAAAAAGTTAAAGAGAGTTTGTTTGAATACATGACCTCTGGGCCTATTGTTGCTTTGGTTGTTGAAGGTTTGCATGCCATAGATATGGTTCGCAAAGTTGCTGGTCATACTCTTCCAGTGTTTGCAGATATGGGAACTATTCGTGGAGATTATTCTGTAGATAGCCCAGCTATTGCTAACGTAGAGAATAGAGCTATTCACAACATTATGCATGCTTCCGAAACTCCTGAAGAAGCTGCAAATGAAATTGACTTGTGGTTTAAACCAGAAGAGATTCATTCTTTCAAGAGAGCAGATCAGGACATAATGTTCTAACCGAGTTTTCAAAAACGCCCCGATATGGGGCGTTTTTTAATCTTATTTTATTTCTTGCGGAAGAAAGTAGGTAAGTGATCTTGAATGTTTAACTCGTATATACGCTGCATTAGACCTTTATTGTTTTCATTGAGGTAGTGCCGAATTTTATGTCTGGCTCCACTGGTTTTAGCAGCTTCTAACCAGTCACGGGAAATAACTGCAGGTTTTTTGCTTTTCAAAATTTCTACTACATCGCCTTGTTTTAAAGTCTCAGTAATTTTGCGCATCTTTCCATTTATTTTTGCTCCCATCATATGGTAACCCAGATCGGTGTGCACAGAGAATGCAAAATCGATAACACTTGCGCCAAAAGGCAAGTCTTTAACATCGCCTTTAGGGGTTAGTACAAAAATGCGGTCGCGGAAGAAATCAATTTCTAAACTTTCAATAAATTCATCTGGGTTGCTAGCTGTTTCTTCTTGCCATGACCTAAGTTCTTTAATCCAGCTAGTTTGGTGTCCTGGTAGGGAAGCGCTCTTTTTATTTTTTTCTGTGTAAAACCAGTGAGCTGCAATACCGCGCTCAGCTTCTTCGTGCATGAGGTCAGTACGGATTTGAATTTCAAAGATCTTGCCAGTTTTGTCGAACACAGTTGTGTGCAAACTTTGGTAGCCATTTGGTTTCGGTATAGCGATGTAGTCTTTAACTCTGCCAGGTACAGATTTAAAATGTTGATGAATAACACCTAAAATTGAATAACAGTCTGTAACAGACTTAGTGATAATGCGAACCGCTACAATGTCGTAAATTTTAGAAGCATCATTTTCATATTTTTTGAGCTTCAAGTATAAGGAGTAAACATGTTTGACCCGCCCCTCAATCTCATTAAACTTAATACCGCTGCGACGTAGCAGTGAACCTATTTGTTTTTGAATATCTTTCAAATTTTGCTCACGACTCTTCAACTCTTCGTCCAGCATCTCCTTAGTGGTTTCGTAAGCTTTAGGATCAACCACAGCAAAAGATAGATCTTGGAGTTCACCTTTCCAGGTACCAATCCCAAGTCTACCAGCCAATGGCCCATACATCTCTAAAGTTTCTGTAGCAACTTTTATTTGCTTTTCAGGCGGCAAATATTGAATAGTGCTCATGTTGTGGAGCCTATCTGCCAATTTGATAAGAATAACCCGAATGTCTTTGCTAGTAGCAATAAACATTTTACGCAAGTTTTCCAAATAAAACTCATCTTTGCTATTGCGTAAACGAACATGTCCCAGTTTAGTAACCCCATCCACTAAGTCTGCTATCTCTTGTCCAAATTCTTTTTCTAGCTCTTCCTTAGTTGTAGACGTGTCTTCTGTAATGTCGTGTAGTAAAGTGGCTGCAATAGTGCAGGCATCTGGAAATATTTTACCCAAAATTATGGCAGCTCTAATAGGGTGGTTTATGAAATCTTCGCCACTGTTGCGTTTTTGTCCTGCATGAGCTTTGGTAGCAAAATCTAAAGCTTTATTTATGAGATCTGCTTCGCCAGGCTTGAATTGGTGAGGAATTTGGTTAAAGAAATCTTTCATAAATTTATTATATAAGATAAGACCAGGTCTGGCTATTTATGTTATGCTGAAATTATGCCAGAACTACCAGAAGTACAAACTGTGGTTTCAGAACTAAACCGCAAACTTAAAGGGTTAACTATCGTTAATGTAGAGGTAAACACGCCCAAAATAATTGCTGTGGGTTCTGCTGTGGTATCTAATATCAGAAAACTTTTACCAAATTTAGGTAAAAAGTTTAGTGCTGCCATTCTAGGCACAAAATTTGTGTCTGTTAACAGAAGAGCAAAAATGTTAATTTTTACATTGGATAACGGACATAGTTTGTTAGTTCATTTGAAAATGACAGGACAGTTTATTTTTGAAGATGTAGTCCAACGGAAAAAAACCAACAGCCATTACCGTATTTTAAATAGAGCCACAGCCCCATTGGTTAAGATGCCTAGCAAGCATACGCATGTAGTATTCCATTTTAGCAACGGCTCCATTTTATATTTTAATGATATACGGCAGTTCGGTTACATAA
>CAZQWV010000105.1:0-2524 GCA_964597185.1 uncultured Candidatus Saccharibacteria bacterium | reverse complement strand
CTGCTTATACCCACAAGTCCGCACGCTTCGGCATCCGGGCAGCAGAAATCCTGGACTGGAAGCGATTTTGCCAAACTGTGGAGGAAAAACTCAGAAATGCCAACAGCGAAATGCGGTGCATGGGCGGCAACCCCATGAACACAGCCGATCTGGCAGAGTTCATGGAAGCCGCGAAAGCTATGTCGCCGTTCGTATGCGATACGGCGGTCTATCTCAACGAAGAATACGACGCTGGCAAGAGCATACTCCTTGAGGGTGCCCAGGGCACAATGCTCAGCATTGACCACGGGTCATACCCATTCGTTACTTCGTCCGACCCGAACTCGGGCGGAGCCATTTCTGGCAGCGGGCTGGCAGCTTCGACCATCACAAAAGTGATTGGAGTTTTGAAAGCCGACACCACTCGGGTTGGCGAAGGTGCTTTTCTGACCGAGCTGACCGACGCCATCGGACTGCACATGCAGACTGTTGGTGGGGAAATTGGAGCGTCAACCGGCAGACCTCGGCGTTGTGGCTGGTTTGATGCTGTGGTTGCTAAATACAGCCAACGTATCAACCGTTTCAACGAACTGGCTCTCATGAAACTTGATGTTCTGGATGGTCTCCAGGAAGTCAAAATTTGTGTGGGCTACGAGTATCCTGACGGAACAGTTACTACGAACGTGCCGTCAGTGTGGAGCGACTTGGACGAACTTCAACCGGTTTACGAAACGTTGCCGGGGTGGCAAAAACCAACGTCACATATCACCAATTATTTCGATTTGCCGAACGAGGCAAGAGCTTACATCGAAAGAATCGAACAATTGGTCGGGGTTCGAATTTCAATCGTTTCGGTCGGCCCCGACCGCAACCAAACAATTTTCAGAGACTAAGCGTCTCATTCATTTTACTTTATCGCGCAAGCGACTTGGAAAGCTTCGGAAAATAACATTAGCAATGTTATTTCCGGAGTTTTTTATTTTGTTCGTAACCGAGCTTCGAGCATTTTTCGTTTTATTTCATCGGCCAACTGTTGTGCAGTTTTTTCATCTAAGTTGGACTGAGGAAGTTCAGATTTAGAATTCATTTTTCCTGTTACATGTCCCAAAGCTTGCTCTGCAGACTCATTGCTATGTGGTTTTGGGCTTACTTCATTGGACTCTGAGCTTTCTGTATGTATAAGAGTTTCCTCAAACCTTTTACTTTCATCTTTACGGTTTGGGTCAAAGTCAGATTCATCTACTGGTTCCACTGGGTCAATGTATTCAGATGAATTAATTTTTGGAATTTCTGGCATAGTTGTTATTTAATAATTGGGCCTTCTTGGTAACCAGCCAACTCAGTAGAGTTAATTTCTACTATATCAACCCAAGAATAATTTAGTTTTTGAAAAGCTTCACTAGAAGCAATGGCTTGTCTGGTTTTGTCTTTGTTGAACTGGTAGACAGTTGGGTCGCCTTGAAGTTTTACAACTTTAGTTTCTGGGAATTCAGCCAGCTGCTCTGGCGTTATGGTTAAAACGTCGCTCCAACTCCAACCGTAAGACAAGTAAGCTGCTGCTGCAATAAAGCCGCGTTTAGTTCCATTAGCATTAATATAGTAAACGGTAGGGTCTGTTTCAGATTTAACTTTCTGGCCAACCAAGGACAAAGGTTCGTAACGTTGAGGAATTGTTGCTAAATATTGGTCTAACACCAACCCAGATTTTTGCCAGAGTGCAGCATGTTCTCTCCCTACATAGCGCCAGTGCCATGGCTCGTAGGTGTAGCCAGTTATGTCTTGTTTACCTGCAGGGTAAGATAAGGCAAACCCATACTTGTACCCGTTACTGGCAAGCCAGGCAGACTGTTTGGTGTTTGCAAAACCATTTTGCGCACCAGAAGCAGCGCCGAAATCTAAGGCTAAACCTAGCTGGTGCTCTGAGTACCCTGGCTGAGCAACAGTGTTGCTATTGGCAGGGTTTTTACTTATTTCTGAATTATACAATTGCGCTTGGTGGTCATAACTACGGTAAGCAGAATTTAATTTTACTGGTATGCCAAATGCAGACATATCAGCCATTAACGCTTTTAAGTCGTTGTAAGCAACTTGCCGCAAATACATACCATTTCCGCCTTCTAAACCCGAGAGTGAAACTAAATCTAGTGGAACATAATTACCAATTCCAATTTTTTTATTCACTCTTGTGGTTAAGACAGATGCATCTTCTGCCAACGGAGCTGCCAACACAGAACCAGTTGCAAAACCAGCGCCAGATAAAACAATGGCCACAGCAAAAACAGCTAGAAGAAGTTTATATTTTGTTTTGGGCAAGAAAAAATTTAACATACTAATTTTACATTTTATCAAAACTTTCAGTACGTGGAATAAGTTTAATAGTTGGGCTTGAAACTATGCTTAACACAAACTTTATAACTACATTGGTTAGGATAATTTGCCACAACACTTCCATTGGCAAAATACCAAGAAAGGCAATGACGGAGAAAATAATACTATCCACCACCAGAGCAATGGAATTAGAAATCATAACAGCTGGCCAGTCACT
>CAZQWV010000104.1:0-2552 GCA_964597185.1 uncultured Candidatus Saccharibacteria bacterium | reverse complement strand
CGAGAAATGATTAAATCTGAACCAGGTTTTATTGCTCCTGTAGGTATAAATGACTTGGTTGTAAAAGGGTGTGAGTTAATAGTTGTATGAGATAATTCTCTTCGCACGGTAAAGAATAGTTATGGTGGATCAAATAAAAAAAATGTAGATTTATTAAATGTAAATCTTGACCGTGATTTTTCACTAGATATAGAAGCCGACATTGCCATGGCTCAAGCTGGCTTTATAGCTGTAGATGGCAAGGGTGAGCTTGTGGAGCATCGGGGTATTGAAGTAGGGAATATTTTTCAATTAGGATACAATTACTCTAAACTAATGCAAGGAGCAGTTTTTACTGATTCTGATGGTCAACAAAAGCCTTACTATATGGGTTGCTATGGTATTGGTATTGGTCGCACAATGGCTGCTATTGTAGAAAAATACCATGATGACAAAGGTATTATGTGGCCAGAGTCTGTTGCTCCTTTCAAAGTCCACCTTATAGCTTTGGGCAACAAGGAAAATGCTGAAGTTGCAGCAGCCGCTAGCAAATTATATGAAGATTTACAGAACCAGGGAATTTCAGTATTATATGATGACCGGCTAGAAGCTAGTGCAGGTGCGAAATTTGCAGATAGCGATTTAATTGGCTTACCTGTAAGGATTGTTGTTTCTGCAAGAACTTTGGCTGAAAACAGTGTGGAATTAAAAATGCGTAATAGCCAAGAAGCTAAAAATATACCTATAGATAATGTTGGACTCAGTATTTAAAAAGTTTTCCAAGGACCTAGGCATAGATCTAGGAACTGCCAATACCCTCGTCTATGTTAAAGGCAAGGGTATTGTTATCAATGAACCTTCTGTGGTTGCTGTAAACCAAAGAACCAAACAAATATTAGCCATTGGCAGTGATGCTCAGCGCATGGTTGGACGCACCCCTGCTCATATTGTTGCTAGTAGACCTTTGGTGTCTGGGGTTATTTCCGACTTTGAAGTAACAGAGCAAATGCTTCGTTATTTCATTGATAAAGTTCACAGTGGAACCTATTCTTTTTTGCGTAGACCAAGAGTGGTAATTGGTATCCCTTCGGGAGTTACAGAAGTAGAAAAGCGCGCTGTGCAAGATGCTGCCATTAATGCTGGTGCCCGTCAGGCGTTCCTCATTGAAGAACCTATGGCTGCATCTATTGGTGCCCGTCTGCCTGTACAAGAAGCTCACGGTTCCATGATAGTAGATATTGGTGGAGGAACAACAGAAATTGCTGTGCTGTCGTTGGGGGGGGTGGTTATATCTCGCAGTATCCGTGTTGCAGGGGACGAAATGAATAATAATATAGTGCAGTATGTTAGAGACAACTTCAATTTGCTAATTGGAGTTCGCAGCGCTGAAGAAGTTAAAATAGAAATAGGTTCAGTTTACCCACTACCAGAACCTTTGCAAGCAAGACTCCGTGGTAGAGATTTGATTTCTGGTTTACCTAAAGAAATTATTGTGAATGACACACATATTCGCGATGCTTTAAAGCAATCGGTGCGAGTCATTGTAAATAATGTCAAAGCCATTATAGAAGAAATTCCGCCAGAAATTATTTCAGATATTATGAGTCGTGGCATAGTGTTAGCAGGAGGCGGGGCGCTGCTCCGAGGGTTAGATACTTTGTTGGCTGAAGAAACACAAATGCCAGTTTCCATAGCGGATGATCCTCTCACAGCAGTTGTGCGAGGGGCTGGTATTGTAGTTGAAGATTTAGAACATTTGTCCGAAGTATTGTTAACCACAGATTATAGCAGTATTCCTCGATAACGCAGTTCTATTTTAGTTTGCTGTGCGAAAGTAAGTTTAGAAACCAACATCAATATGAGATTTATATATTCAAGAGCATTTTTTTGGTTTAGTATTTGTTTGGTAGCAGTAACTATCTTGCTGTTTTTGCAGTACCGAGGTTGGCTATCATCTTTAGAGTTTGCTTTAGCTCAAGCTCCTAGACCAATATCTATTTTAGTTAATGGTGTGGTTCAGCCTATAAAAAATTTTGGTGGCACAATTTTTGCTTTAAAAGATATAGTGCGTGATAATGCGCGTTTGGAAAGTGAACTTATAACTTACAAGCAAAAAGCTGCGGAAAGTGACAGGTTGTTAACAGAAAACAATTTATTACGACAAGAATTAGGGTTTGCGAAAAAGAGCGAGAACAAATTGCAACCATGCACTGTTATATCTCGCGACCCAGAACAGCTAGCAGATGCTTTAGTGATTGATTGTGGTGAGAACCAAAATGTTAAAGAAGGACAAGCGGTTATTTCTAAAGGATATCTCATAGGGAAAGTATTTCATGTGGGTAAACACAGCAGTACAGTTTTCCTCATCACCAATGCTCAGTCTTCCATAGATGCACAAATTTTGGTTCCAGATGCAGAACGAGTTACAGGCGTGGTAGCTGGTTCATTTGGCTCTGGTATAGTTATGGACTTTGTACCGCAAAATAGCCCTATGAATCAGGGGGATTTAGTGACCACTGGTGGCATCTCAGGCTCCATACCAAAAGATATTTTAATTGGTAGCATTGGACAGC
>CAZQWV010000103.1:0-2611 GCA_964597185.1 uncultured Candidatus Saccharibacteria bacterium | reverse complement strand
CTGATTCTATAGAAACAAGGCAAAAAGCCAGTCAGCTTATGAAAGAAATTGCTCAGAAAAGTTATGAATATCTGATTAATTATAAAAAACAATAATGAAATATAGTAAATATATTATTGTTTTTTTGATATTAGGCTTTTCAATCGCACTGTGCTTAATATTAATTAAGAAACAAAACACAGAAGACGCTTTGAGTGAGTTTAAAAATAGTTATCCTTTATTAGATAAAACTCGCCCACTCTACAAGGAGCAAGATTTAGTAGTAAACTTGCAACCACTTAGAGATTATTTAAAAGCTTTACCTGAGCAAAATAAAGACTGGGCAGAAATGTCTATTTATTTTGAAGTACTCAATACCGGTTCTAACATTACAGTAAACCCAGATTTGCACATTTGGCCAGCTAGTCTTTCCAAATTACCCGTGGCTATGATGGCCATGAAAAAAGTGGAGAGAGGTGAGTGGAATTTAGACACTACACCTTTTGTGGTCGCCGCAGAAGATGCAGATATTAAAACAAATCCAGACATAGTTTCTGCAATTGGTCAAACTTTTAGTCTGAGGTACATATTAGAAAGACTTATTCTGGAATCAGACAACACAGCATACAATATGATAGTTAAACAACTTGATCCAGAAGTTGATTTAAATTCTATACCAGAAGCTGTGGGTTTAGATGCATTAGTTGAGCAAGACGGCAAGATGAGTGCTAAAAACTATACCAGGCTACTCCGCGCCCTATATTTGGCAACCTATTTAAACCCAGAACATTCCAATTTATTACTGAACTTAATGAAAGATAGTGATTATAAAAATTTTATTAGGGCAGGTGTCCCATTGGAGACTTCTTTTGCACATAAGTGGGGAACATATTTAGAAAGAAATGTGTTTGCCGATTCTGGTATAGTCTACTTAGAAAATAGACCATACATGCTCTCAGTAATGATACAAGCCAAAGCTGGAGACCCAAACGAAAATTGGGAAAAAGCAAACAAGTTAATGATAGAAATAGGGCAAAGATCCTATGACTATATGAAAACCGTAAATATGCCTTAGCCCTTGCTTTTTTTCTCTAGTTGTGCTATAATATATATACAAAGTTAGTTTAGTTTCTGAAACCAAAACAAAATCAAAACAGAATAGGAATGAATTTCGCCTTTTATATAAAAAAGCTTTTAAATAAGCGGGTAATTGTCATATTACCTGCTTTATTGTTGTTTATTTTAGCTGATTTAATAGGAGCTAAGCCAGCTATGGCAGCTACTACTATCTCAATTATGGTTTATGATACTCAGACCATAGTTGCCACTCCCAAATATAGATTATGGAATGGTAGTGCCTGGGGAAGTGAAGGTAGTGCATCAAATGTTAATGGGGAAATTGCCTACCAAGAAGTAAAATATTCTCCAACTCGAGATGAAGCTATATTAGTTATTCAAACTACCACTGGAGAAATTTCTGCTCAAACTTTTAATGGAACATCTTGGGGTAGCCCAACAGTATTTGGAACAGTTACAGGTAATGGCGCAGGGCCAGACCAACAAGCTTTAAATGGACGTTGTTTTGACTTCTTCTATGAGCAAGTTTCAGGGGATGCTGTTGCTGTATATTGCGACAACACAGCTGACCCAGACTACAGGGTTTGGAATGGTACTTCTTGGACTTCTGCAACCAACATAGATATTCCTACAACCGGGTTAGTAAATGTCATTGAAACAGCTAACAGAGCTGGGGCAGATGAAGGGGCTTTTATTATCAAAGATGCTAACTCCGATGCCTACGGTATGCGGTGGACAGGAAGTGCATGGAGTAATATGGCAGTGGCTACCACTTGGGAAACCACCACCTCTATTGCTACTAGAAAAAACGTAGATGTAGCTTTTGAGAAAACTTCAGGAGATATTATGTTTGCATGGGGCTTTGCCACAGCTGCAACAGCCCATTTTCGATATCGCACATACACACAAAGCAACTCCACTTTAAATGCAGTAACCAATGTAACTAATGCTAACAATGGGGGCGTGGTTAGTTGGTTAAAATTAGCAGCAGACCCTGCCACCTCTTCAGATAAAATTATGATTGGTTTATTAGATGCTGGGGCTGACCTCAACACTTATGAGTGGAATGGTACCGCATGGAGCGCGGTGCATACGGAGCATAGCGCCACAACGGAGGACATCGTGGATATGAACTTTGATATAACCTATGAAACGCACGCGTCCAATGGGAGCGATGCATGGCTCACTTGGGGCAATAGCGCAACAGTCAGTAGAAAAAAGTGGGATGCAGGAGCTTGGCTGGCAGCAACAACCACAGGTGATGATACTGCCCAAACTAGGTTAGTTGCACACCCAAACAGCGGCGCTGTGTTTAATGTTGCATATGAAGATAATACTTCTGCCACAGACGATATAATTACCCACCAACTTACTGGGGGTGGCACTACCTGGAGCGGTAACACCACGGTGTGGGCTGGACCAGTAGCAAGAAACTTAGGATTTTTCCGCACCACCTTAGATGCGCAAGCATATAATAGTTCCACGGAAGCCATAATGGTTTACGATACGCAAACAGTAGTAACCACACCTAAATATAGAGTATGGAATGGCACTG
>CAZQWV010000102.1:0-2617 GCA_964597185.1 uncultured Candidatus Saccharibacteria bacterium | reverse complement strand
ATTTTCTAACTTCTCTACATATAAAGATATTACTAAATATATGCCATTCTTCAATACAGATAAACAACAGGACTCCGAGCAGTAAAATTACAACACTACAATTGTATATAAACTAACAAATACATGGCAGAATTATATTATGCAGTTAGTGATATATTTATTGGGAACAGCAATAGTCTTTTGGTTGGTAAGAAAAGTATTTTTATATATATTAGTTAAGCATCCACTGAAAAAACTATGGTAGAATTTGCAAATTTAGAAGACAAATATTTAGTAACGGAAAAGTACGATTTGAGACGGGCAAAATATCAGAAAGAGCTTTTTGACTTTAGGAACAAATATATAGATGACCTTCCTGCTGAAAAAGTTCATATGTCTGACCCAAAGTACGATTTGTACAAATGCCGAGGAAATTTTTTTCAAGGCGTGCTGGCAACATTAGAAAATATTAGTGAGAGCGGGGTGTTTACTACACCAGAACTGCAAAATCAGGTTGAGCAGTCAATGCAATGGATTGAAAGTTTAGATTATTCAGTGTTCCGCACCAAAGAAGACATTGCAAAAGTTAACCATATATTAGAATATTTAATAGAAGAGCTTGCTAAAAATGGAAATTAAACCAGGATACAAACCAGTCATTGGATTAGAAATTCACGTTCAACTTGGAACCAAAAGTAAAATGTTTGGCCCTGCTGCCAATGATCCAAACCAAAAACAACCAAACACCAACATAGACGAAATTGTTACAGCAGAACCTGGCACTTTGCCAGTAGTAAACCAAGAAGCTGTTCGTTTAGGTGTCATGGTAGGATTGGCGTTGAATTGTAAAATTCCAGAATTTTCTAAGTTTGATCGCAAACATTATTTTTACCCTGACTTGCCAAAAGGCTACCAGATTTCTCAGTTTGATGAACCAATTGCTCAAAATGGTTTTGTAGACATTGCCATTCCAGACGCTAGCTCAGAAAATGGTTTACGCATTAAAAGAGTGCGTATTAACCGCGCTCACTTAGAAGAAGATGCAGGTAAAAATGTGCACCCAGATGGGCTGCCTTATTCTTTGGTAGATTACAACCGGGCTGGAGCGCCTTTGCTTGAAATTGTAACTGAACCAGATTTAGAAACAGCAGAAGAAGCCCGTATATTTTTGCAAGAACTCCGTAATATTGTACGTTACGTTGGAGCCAGCGATGCTGATATGGAAAAAGGAACTATGCGTTGTGAACCAAATATTTCTGTACGCAAACCTGGTCAAACAGAGCTTCCAAATTATAAAGTGGAAGTAAAAAATATTAATTCATTCCGTTTTGCAGAAAGCGCCATTAACTACGAGATCCCTCGCCACATTGAAATGTTGGAAAAAGGTGAAACTCCAAAGCAGGTGACTATGGGCTGGAACGAAAAGCAGAATGTAACTGTAGAACAGCGCAGCAAAGAAGAGGCCAATGACTACAGATATTTCCCAGATCCAGATTTGCCAGTACTTCATTTTACCGAAAGCTATTTGGAAGATTTACGTGGTAAGTTGCCAGAACTACCTTCTGCAAAGAGAATTCGCTTTGAACAAGAATATGGATTACCCTTAGCAGATATAGAAAACTTACTTTCGTGGAAAGAGTTGAATTATTATTTTGAAGATGTAGTTAGTGAACTAAGAGCCTGGCTTGAAGCAGATTCCAGCACGGCAGATGTAAACAAACTCATTAAGCAATCGGCCAACTGGTGTTTACAAGATTTCTCTGCCCTGCTAAATGCAGGCGCCATGAATCCATTGGACTCTAAAATTACACCAGAAAATTTTGCAGAACTAGTAAAATTAGTAGATAGTGGAAAAATTTCTAACTCTGCTGCCAAGCAAGTCTTTAAAGTTATGTTTGAAAAAGGCGGAGACCCAGATCATATTGTGCAGGACTTAGGGCTGGCTCAAGTTAGCGACGAAAGCGCTATTGCCGCTGCGATAGACAAAGTTATAGCAGAGAACAGTAAAGCTGTGGGCGATTTTAAAGCAGGTCAAGAAAAATCTTTTGGTTTTTTGGTTGGTATGGTTATGAAAGAAATGAAAGGCCAAGGTAACCCACAAGTAGTAAATGAGCTATTAAGAAAAGCTTTACAATAGAATGTCAGAATTTTCTATATTTCATGGAGCCTAACTTTTTACTAGGAGCTTCTAGTGCAGCTCATCAAGTTGAAGGGAATAACATTCATTCCAACTGGTGGCATGAAGAGCAGCAAGGTAAGCTTCCAGCATCGGGCAGGGCAGCAGATCACTATCATTTATACGATAGTGATTTTGCTATGGCTAAAACTATTGGTTTAACTGCCATGAGAATTTCCATTGAATGGAGTCGTATTGAACCCGAAGAGGGGAAATGGAATATGGACGAAGCAGATCATTACCGGCAAGTTTTGTTGTCAATGAAAAAATACGGCTTAACACGCGTGGTAACTTTATTCCATTTTACTTTGCCTCAATGGGCTGCAGAACAAGGCGGCATGGAATCAACCAAAATTGTAAAAAGTTTTGCGCGCTATGCAAAATTTATTGCTAAGCACTTAGGTAAAGAAATAGATTTGTGGGTAACGGTAAACGAGCCCGAGGTATATGTCCTACTAGGTT
>CAZQWV010000101.1:0-2654 GCA_964597185.1 uncultured Candidatus Saccharibacteria bacterium | reverse complement strand
TGTGACTTTGCGTGGCCATCGTATGTATTCTTTCTTAGACAAACTTATCAATATTGCATTGCCTCGAGTAAAAGATTTCCGCGGTGTGAAAAAAGATGGTTTTGATGGACGAGGTAACTACCATTTAGGGTTGAAAGAACAGATTGTTTTCCCTGAAATTTCTAATGAAGCTATTGAACACATTTTCGGTATGGAAGTCTCTATTGTAACCAACGCCGGCAAGGACGAACCGGCTCGTGAACTTTTGAAATTAATGAACTTTCCGTTCAAGACAGAATAATTAACAAGTATGGCAAAAAAATCCCTTATTGCAAAAGCTGAACGCTCATTGCGCAAACCAAAATTTTCCACTCGGGTAATTCGCAGATGCTGGAAATGTGGTCGCAAAGGTGGCTTCATGCGCGACTTCCGACTCTGCCGTATTTGCTTCCGCGAACTAGCCGGTCGCGGTGAAATTCCTGGAGTAAGTAAAGCTTCCTGGTAAAGAAAGTTCAGTAATATTAACCAACTATGTACACAGATCCAATTTCAGACATGTTAACCCGTATCCGCAACGCCTTGGCTTCAAAAAAGTCAGAGCTGGTTTTGCCATACTCTAAATTCAAGCACAACTTGGCTAAGTTGTTATTGAGCGAAGGTTTTGTAAGCGGAGTTAATGAATTGCCAGGACGAGTTAAAATGCTGCAAATCAACTTAAAGTATACTAGCCAAGGTAGCCCAGTTATTTCCGGTTTGAAGAGAGTATCCACCCCAGGACAACGCATTTATTTGCCAGCTGTAAAAGTTCCTCGCACCAATGGTGGTTTTGGAGTCACTGTAGTATCTACATCTAAAGGTCTGTTAACCGATAAACAAGCCCGCAAAGAACAAGTTGGTGGGGAAGTAGTTTGTCAGGTTTGGTAACTAATTTAATTTAAGAACTATGTCACGTATAGGAAAAAAACCAGTTGTATTACCTAATGGAGTTAGCGCCAAGCTAGACGCCGGTATTTTAACTGTAACTGGACCAAAAGGTGCTTTAACCTTGCCAGTTCATCCAAAAGTTTTAGTTACTGTAACCGATCAAGATGTATCTGTTGATGTTGCTAAAAAAGAAGATAAGAAAGAAAAAGCTTTGTGGGGTTTGTTTAGAGCTTTAGTAAATAACTTAGTTGTTGGTGTGTCAGAAGGTTACAGCAAAGAATTAGATGTTGTAGGTGTTGGTTTCAAAGCAGACATGCGCGGTACAACTTTAGTTTTGTCTCTAGGTTTTTCTCACCCAATAGATTTTGAATTGCCTCAAGGTATTACAGCTGCTATTGAAAAGAAACCAGAACGCACCACTATTTTACAATACCAAACCACTATTACATTGACTGGTATAGATAAACAATTAGTAGGTCAAACTGCTGCTCGCATTAGAGAATTGAAAAAGCCTGAACCATATAAAGGTAAAGGTGTTAAGTACTCCGACGAAGTGATTCTGCGAAAAGCTGGTAAAGTTGTTAAAGCAGTAGGTAAATAAGGAGCATATATGAAGAATAAACAAGTACTCAAAAGACAATCTCGCATTTTACGCCATAATCGTGTTACCAAACAGATTATTGGTTTGAAAGATCAGCCTCGGTTGAATGTATTCCGCTCCCTGACTTCTATTTACGCACAAATCATAGATGACAAAGCAGGAAAAACATTGGTTTCTGCATCATCCAAAGATTTGAAAAGCAAAGTGAACAAAAGCGAACAAGCAACAGAAGTAGGTAAGTTAGTTGCTGCTAAAGCCAAAGAAAAAGGAATTACCAAAGTTGTATTTGACCGTGGTGGATATCTCTACCATGGACGGGTAAAAGCTTTGGCAGAAGCTGCCAGAGAAGCTGGCCTAGAATTTTAAGGAACAATTATGGAACAATCACGAAGACCAAGAAAACCAAGAGACGGTCAAGAACGCGAAAAGCGCGAATTTGATCAAAAAGTTGTAGAAGTAAAGCGTGTTACTCGCGTTACTGGTGGTGGAAAACGCATGCGTTTTCGCGCCCTAGTTGTTATTGGCGATCACAAAGGCCGCATTGGTATGGGCTTGAAAAAAGGTATGGACGTTGCAGAAAGCGTAAACAAAGCTGTAAATGAAGCAAAAAAGAATATGATAACTCTACCTTTGACCAATGAAACTATTCCTCATGGTGTTAAAGTAAAATACAAAGCTTCTCAGCTAATTATGATGCCTGCTAGACAAGGTACTGGTGTGATTGCTGGTGGTGCTGTTCGCAGCGTTATGGAATTAGCTGGTATAAAGAATGTTATTTCTAAAAGACTTGGTTCCAACAATAAAGTAAATAACATCAAAGCAGCTTTCGCCGCTTTCAAGAAAATGAATAGCAAGGAACATTTAGAAAGCATTAGAAAATAATTCCAACCCTAATTTTATGATAAAATTACATTCATTAAAAAAGCATCCAAAATCTACCAAAACTCGCAAAGTTGTGGGTCGTGGTTTAGGTTCTGGTCATGGCACCTATTCCACCCGTGGTGGTAAAGGTCAAACTGCACGTAGCGGTCATTCCAAAATGCCGGTGGCTTTTGAAGGTGGTCGTCAGCCTCTTGTTCGCCAATTGCCAAAAAATCGTGGGTTTAAAGGGTTGTCCGACAAAGCAGTTGCTTTTTCTATTTCTAAACTC
>CAZQWV010000100.1:0-2673 GCA_964597185.1 uncultured Candidatus Saccharibacteria bacterium | reverse complement strand
AAAGGAGCTTTCTCTGGACAAACCACAGCTGCAGCTCTATAAAGTTTGGACGTCCCGTATTGTTTAGTTGGGCATAGTGAAAGAAGAGCTTTGGGCGAATCGGATACACAAATAGCACAAAAAATTTCTGCACTACAGCAAGCTGGTATTATTCCAGTGCTGTGTGTTGGCTATGGCACTACTGTTGAACAAGATGAACTAGAAGTTACAGATGTTATTAAAAGCCAAATGAACGCAGCTTTAGCTGACAACGATCCAAGCAAACTTTTTGTAGCCTATGAACCAGTGTGGGCTATTAGCAGCGGCAACCCTTATGACACTAAAAAAGTAGCTTCACCAGAACACGCAGAAAAAATTAGTTTATATATAAAAACTAAATATCAAATTTCAGTGGTGTTGTATGGAGGAAGCGTAACAAGTGTGAACGCCAAAAGTTTTCTAGAACAAAACAATATTGGTGGTTTGTTGGTTGGCGGTGCTAGTTTATTGGCAGATGATTTTAATAAAATTATTAATACCGAACTGTAATGTTATATATTGGCGCTGACCACGGAGGGTACAAGTTAAAAGAATATATTAAAAAATATTTGACCAAAGAAAAACTGAAATTTACTGATGTTGGTGCAAATAGTTTAAAGCCCACAGATGATTATGTAGATTATGCCAAGAAGGTTGGCCAGAAAGTCTCTGCTAAACCAGACCATGTTTTAGGTTTGCTTATTTGCCGAAGCGGTCAAGGTATGGCTATTACAGCTAATAAATTTAAAAATGTTCGAGCTAGTTTGGTGTGGAATGTAGGTGAAGCAAAAGCCAGCAGAAATGATGATATGGCTAATGTGCTTTGTTTGCCATCAGACCATGTTTCTACAACAGATGTGCTCCCAATTTTGGAAACTTGGTTACAAACACCATATTCTACAGAAGTTAGACATGTCCGCAGAGTGAGTAAAATTACCAAGCTAGAGAAAGGACTTTAAATGTCTATAATTGTTCCGGCAATATTAGAACAAGATAAACAAAATCTAATAGATAAAAATTTTTTTATTGAAAGAATTCCCGGTGTTGAACGTATTCACATCGATTTTGCTGATGGTAAATTTGTGGCAAATACAGCTGTGGCAGCAGGGGAAATAGAGCTTCTCAACCCAGCTTTTCATTATGAAGCTCATGTTATGACCACTTCACCAGAAGATTTCCTAGATTACCATATTGCTGGTTTTAAAACAGTCATTGTACATTACGAAGCTTTTAACAGCGAAGAATCCATAGATGAAGCAACGAAAGCCATTGCTAAGTTAGGTATGACACCAGGTATAGCCATAAACCCAGATACTCCTGTATCTGTATTACGTTATTTTGGTGATACAGTGACTCATTTTTTAGTTATGAGTGTAATTCCTGGAAAACAGGGAAATCCTTTTATTGAAAGCAGTTTTGAGAAAATTAAAGAATTGAGGAAGCTCCTTCCTCATGCTACAATAGAAGTAGATGGAGGGGTAAGTTCCAGCAATGCCAAACTTTTGGTTGATGCGGGGGCAGATTTGCTTGTTGTTGGTTCTGCTATTACTAAAGTTAGTGACCCAGCTGCTGGTTTTTCTGCCATAGAACATGCATTATTATCTGAAATAAAAAATTAAACAAAAATGGTTTTAGATAAGCCACAATTTAGCATAAAAGATTTACAACTCAAAGCCAACGAAATACGTTTGGATATAATTAACTCTTTACTAGCAGCAGGTTCAGGGCACTCTGCTGGTCCTTTAGATTTAGCTGAAATATTTACAGCTTTGTACTTTTCAGTTATGAACCACGATCCAGTTAATCCTAATTGGGAGGGGCGTGACAGACTAGTTTTATCTTGTGGACACGTTTGCCCAGTACTATATGCGACTTTAGCAGAAGCAGGGTATTTTCCTAAAGAAGAATTACTCACCTTACGTAAACTAGGTTCTCGGTTGCAAGGACACCCACACAATTTAGCTTTGCCAGGGCTAGAAACTTCATCAGGACCTTTAGCGCAAGGTAGTTCTCAAGCTGTTGGCATGGCATTAGCTTTGCGTTTGGACCACTCTAGAAGCAGAGTGTATTTGGTTATGTCCGATGGAGAACAGCAAGAAGGACAAATTTGGGAAGCAGTAATGCTTGCTGGAAAAGAAAAATTGTCTAACCTTACTGCCATTATAGATAGAAACAATATTCAAATAGATGGGTACACAGAAAATGTTATGCCGCTAGAAGGTTTACGTGCTAAATACGAAGCTTTTAACTGGCATGTTTTAGAAGTAGATGGGCATAACCTGCGTGACATTATAGATGCATGCAACGAAGCTAAAGCAATTTATGAAAAACCAACAGTTATTATTGCCCACACCATACCAGGTAAAGGAGTAGATTTTATGGAAGGGAAATACGAATGGCATGGTAAACCGCCATCTGCTGAAGAAGCCAAAGAAGCTATTCATGAACTGCGAACCTTGCAAGGCCAAATTAAAGGAGAGCACGAGTAATGATAAATAAACATGTAAAACTAAATCCTAAGCTTGGCCAGCAAGACATAGAACAAAAAGCCACACGTGATGGGTACGGAGATGGCTTGCTTGAGTTAGGTGAGCATGACAACAAAGTCATGGCTTTAACTGGTGACCTGGCAGATTCAACACGAGTAGCAGAGTT
>CAZQWV010000099.1:0-2710 GCA_964597185.1 uncultured Candidatus Saccharibacteria bacterium | reverse complement strand
CCTAAAATTGTTCATTATCTATTTATTTGCTATATTTAACACATTATGGAAAACAATAACACAAACTCACAAAATCACAGTCAGAAGGAACACGAAGCTCATTCTGACTCCCATGGTCATAGCCATGAAAAACACGAACACGACCATCCTCATCACCATGAAGATGAAGTCAAATTGCCAGCAGACCGTTCTAAACTAATTAAAATTGCTTTAGTTGTAGCAGCTGTAGTAGTTTTAGGTGGTTTAGTATATTCATTCAAAGGTCTATTCATTGCTGCCATGGTAAATGGCGAGCTGGTTAGTAGACATTCAGTTGTGAAAGAGCTGGAACGCCAAGGTGGCAGAGATACTTTAGATAACCTCATTAACAAATCTTTAATTGAATCTGAGGCAAAGTCAAAAAATATTTCCGTTAGTGATGAAGAGGTTAATGCTGAGATTAAAAAGTTTGAAGACCAGTTTGCTGCTGTTGGCCAAAACATAGATGACGTGTTGGCAATGGAAAACTTAACTCGCGACGAATTGAAAAACCAAGTTGCTGTACGTATTATGATTGAAAAATTGGTTAGTGATAAAGCAGGTATTTCTGACGAAGACTTAAATAAATACATTACAGATAGTCAGGTAACTTTACCAGCAGGTCAAGAAGAAGAAACAAAAAACCAGATTCGAGAACAAATGAAGCAAGAAAAATTGGCAACATTGTCTATGGAGCTTATTGAGCAACTTAGAGCTAAAGCCAAAATTTACGATTTCTCAAATTATAAGGGCGGTACCCAGCCACAATAGCATATGAAAAGTTTTCTAAAAGAATATAGCTTATATGCAGTATGGGGGCTAGCTTTTGCTTCCATAGTTGGTAGTTTGTATTACAGTGAAATAATGGGGTTTGCACCTTGTAACTTATGTTGGTTCTTAAGAATTGCTACTTACCCTTTGGTGTTTGTGGTTGGTGCAGGGATTGTTCTCAAAAATAAGCTCATTCATTTGTACGTGCTGCCGTTGACTTTAATTGGGTTAGGAATTTCTGTGTTCCACAATTTGTTGTACTTCAAAGTTATTCCTGAAACACTAGCACCTTGCACCGCAGGCGTATCTTGCTCATCTGAATTTGTAAAAATTGCTGGTTTTCTAGATATTCCTCAATTAGGGTTAATTGGTATATTATTGATAAATATATTTTTAATTATTCATTGGAGATTAAACAAAGATGTCTAAAGAAACAGGAATTATGCTTGGCATAGCCGGGCTGGTATTGGCAGGTGGAGTCGCATTATTTGTTACTACAGGGCCTGGAGAAGAAGCACAACCAGGACAAGCAGTTGACCCAAACTCATTGGTTTTAGAAAGCAGTCATATGACAGGGGATAAGGCAGCTAAAGTCACTTTGGTTGAATTTGGCGACTACCAGTGTCCAGCATGTGCCGCATTCCATCCTAAAGTAAAAGAAATTACTGAAGCTTACAAAGACAACAAAGATTTTAACTTTGTATATAGACACTTCCCATTGACTCAACACCAAAATGCTCAAAGTGCTTCTGAAGCAGCTGAGGCCGCTGGCAGTCAAGGCAAGTTTTGGGAAATGCACAACATGCTTTACGAAAAGCAAAAAGAATGGGAGACAAGCGCAACGCCTCTAGATTTTTATACCAAGTATGCAGAACAGATTGGTTTAAATGTGGACCAATTTAAAAATGATGTTGCCAACAATAAATTCCGTTCTATTGTGTTGGCTGACCAGAACGATGGTTTAAAGTCTAAAGTTAATTCTACCCCTTCTTTTTTCCTTAACGGAGAAAAGCTAGACAAGCTTCCAACTTTGGAAGAATTTAAAACCAAAGTAGAAAGTTTATCTAACCAATAACTAGAAATGCTTCCTAGTGGACATATTGCTGCTGGCTACTTACTGGCAGAAGGTACATTAAGATTGCTGCAACCAGATTTAGCTCCTCACCAACTGCATTATTTGCTTTGGGCAGGAGCTTTCTTTGCATTCGTTCCAGACCTAGATATGTTCTATGCATTTTTTAAAGCTCGTGGGTTTACTCTGCCAGATAAAGAAGTTAACCACAGATACTATGTAACTCACCGACCTTTGGTTTGGCTCATACCAAGCATTGCTGTGTATGCTTTTGGAGCGTGGTTTGAATTAAAAAGCGTATTCTTCCAATTTTTTGGTTTAATGATTCTTCTAGGTGCATGGAGTCATTTTGCATTGGACTCGTTTAAGGTTGGTGTTATGTGGTTGTGGCCATTTACAAATAGGTACTTTGCTTTTCGCAGTCCCGGAGAAAGAGAACAGGGTCCCAAGCTTGGCTTTTTCGGTTTTTGGTTATGGTTTTTAAAATACTACCCTAAACAGAACCCAGTAACCTTTTATTTAGAAGTGTTAATTTTACTCACGGCAGCTTTTGTACTTTGGCAGCTATATTTGTAAATTTGGCTTAATTGCGAGGGGAAAGGGCATACCATTGACATTAAGTCTATTTTGTGCTATAATAAGGTACAATCTAAGCAAATCGAATAATCGCTTTTTCAAAGCAATTTGAGACAGAGGAAAGTCCGAACACTCATTTGATGTCCGCTTAAGAGCCATCAAAGTAGTAGTGGGTAATTCCCACCAGGAGTAATCCCAGAGATGCGAACAGTGACGCCTGTAGTTGGAAACAACTCGGCCCCTTCTCAGGCTTGCCTGTAAAGGGTGAATTTT
>CAZQWV010000098.1:0-2711 GCA_964597185.1 uncultured Candidatus Saccharibacteria bacterium | reverse complement strand
GGTCAATACTCTGTTAGATACAGGTGTTATTAAACCACCATCAAGCAAAGAAGGTTCAGTATCCCAGCAAGAGGTTCCGCTTGACGACAAAAGCAAGCAAATTGTGTTAAGCATTAACACTTTACTTACCAGCCAACGTCAAAAGTTTGCTAACTATGGAATCCGGAAGTTAGCGAACGACGGCACCGACTGATTGGTTTTGCTCCCACTAGAGAATATTCTCATCAAAAGCGCGCCTTTCGAACTTGTTCGATTGGCGCGTCTTTTTGTTTGTAGTTTAAACGTCTAAGTTTTTTACACTGCGAGCGTGGGTAGTAATGAAACGTTTGCGAGGTGGAACCTCGTCGCCCATGAGGGTTTCAAAAATTTCATTTACTTTTTCAGCTTCGTTAATATCTACTCGGAGCATGCTTCTGTTTTCTGGATCCATGGTAGTTTCCCAAAGTTGGTCTGGATTCATTTCTCCTAAACCTTTGTATCGCTGAATGGTGTACTTTGTACCAGATGGAGTTGCTTGGACTGTTGTTTCTTCTACTTCTCCAGCTTCGGCTATTGGTTCGTCTGTATCATCTTCTTGTACAACAACTCTTTTCCCTTTACCAGCTTTGCTGCTGGCAGATTTTTTAGTTTCTGCTTGTTTTAGTAAATCTGCCAATACTTTGTCTCGTTCTTCATCTGAAAAAGCATATTGGAAACTTTTACCAACCTGGACTTTGTACAAAGGTGGTTGAGCTATGTAGAGGTGACCGTTACGAATAATATCGCCAAAGTAGCGGTAAAACAAAGTTAGCAACAATGTACGAATGTGGGCACCGTCTACATCAGCATCAGTCATGATAATAACTCGGTGGTAGCGGAGTTTTTCTACATCAAATAATTCACCCACCCCTGTACCAAGAGCAATTACAATATTTTTAATTTCTTGGCTGGTTAGCATTTTGTCTAAACGTGCTCGTTCTACGTTTAGAATTTTACCTTTGAGAGGTAAAATAGCTTGGAACCGTCTGTCTCGGCCTTGCTTGGCGCTTCCACCAGCAGAGTCCCCCTCTACAATATACAGTTCGCAGTTTTCTGGGTTGCTTTCACTACAGTCTGCCAGCTTGCCCGGCAAAGCTAATCCTTCAAGCACACCTTTGCGGATAACACTATCGCGAGCAGCGCGAGCAGCTAAGCGAGCTTTGGCGGCTAAAATACCTTTTTCAATAATTTTGCTGGCGTCTTGAGGATGCTCTTCTAAAAAGACTTCTAATTCTCTTGCAACAATAGCTTCTACAGCTGTTCTAACTTCTGGGTTGCCTAACTTAGCTTTGGTCTGACCTTCAAATTGAGGGTTTGGTAGTTTAACAGAAATTACAGCTGTTAAACCTTCGCGCATATCTTCACCTGTTAGCTTTTCATTTTCTTTTACGAAATTATTTTTTACAGCGTGGCTGTTTATGGATCTGGTTAAAGCTGTCCTAAATCCAGTAACATGCATACCGCCTTCAGGGTTGTACTCGTTGTTGGCATAAGCTAAAACTAATTCGTCAAAGTCGTCGGTATACTGCAAAGCCATTTCTACTAAGATTTCTCCTTCATACATTTTGTTAATGTATACAGGAGCATGACGAACTTTCTTGTTACGGTTTAATTGTTTAATGTATGACAAGATGCCGCCTTCAAAATAGTATTGGTATGTTAAACCAACTCTTTCATCGGAAATATGGAAATGCAGTCCACGAGTAAGATAGGCTTGAGAGCGCAAATGTTCTAAAATGGTTTTGAATTTAAACTCAGTAGTTTCAAAAATAGTATCATCTGGGTAAAAAGTAATTTTAGTCCCAGTTTGGTATGGGTCCTTGCTAGCTATTTTGCCAACTACTTTTACCTGACCTTGAGGTTTGCCAATTTTGTAACGTTGTTCATAAATTTTACCATCGCGTCGTACTTGAGCTATGAGGTTTGTGGACAATGCATTAACTACAGACAGACCTACGCCGTGAAGACCACCAGATACTTTGTAGCCTGAAGCTTCTCCACCAAACTTACCTCCAGCGTGAAGCACTGTTAACACGGTTTCTAAAGCAGATTTTTTGGTAGCTTTATGAATATCAACAGGGATACCTCGACCATTGTCGAATACGCTAACACCACCATCTTTTTGCAAAGTTACTTTAATTTCTGTGGCATGGCCTGCCATGGCTTCGTCAACACCGTTGTCTACTACTTCCCAGATAAGGTGATGAAGTCCAGTTTCAGAAGTTGAGCCAATATACATACCTGGGCGTTTGCGAACAGGTTCCAGTCCTTCAAGTACAGTAATGTTTTCTGAGGAATAAGTGGATTTAGCTGGTTTTACTGCTTTTTCTTCGTCTTTCTTTGTTTTGGCTGCCATATGTTGATATAAATTTTAGAAGATTAATATACTATAATTTTAACAAATTTTATGTGTTTTTTCCACTGTTGATATAAAGAAAATCCCTCTTATTTAAGAGGGATTTTTAGTAAATTTATGTTGTTTTTACTGATTGGTAGCCTTAACGCATTTCTGCTTTAAAATGTTCAGCAGTTTGTTTATATACCTGGTCTTGAATTGGATCAATTTCTTCAGATTGTAAAGTTCTTTCTGGACTACGGTATGAAACTCTATATGTGTAACTCATTTTGTCTGCACCGAACTTCTCGTCATTTTCATATTTATCTAGTAGCTGAACTTCTTCCACCAAGTCGCC
>CAZQWV010000097.1:0-2778 GCA_964597185.1 uncultured Candidatus Saccharibacteria bacterium | reverse complement strand
AACCTTTAGGAAACCGCATCCTGGTCCAGCAGCTGTCCACTGAAGAAGTGACCAAGAGCGGCATTATTCTGCCAGACACTGCAGATAAAGAAAAAAAAGCTCAAGGCAAAATTGTAGAACTAGGTTCTGGTGAAGATATAGAGAAACTCGGCCTTAAAGTGGGTGACACAGTTGTGTTCGGTAAGTATGCTGGTGAAGAAGTTGAAATAGATGACAACGGCGAAAAGAAAGAGTACAAAATTTTGTATGTTGGTGAAGACAAAGACGAAAGCGAAGTCGTAGCGGTCATAGAATAATTAAGAAAAGGAGTTTTAACATATGCCAAAAGATATTAAATTTGGGTTTGCTGCCAAGCAAGCCATTAAAGCTGGAGTAGATAAAGCTGCAAACGTAGTAAAAGTAACTTTAGGTCCAACTGGTAAAGCAGTTATTTTAGATCGTGGTTTTGGTAGTCCAACAATTTCCGATGATGGTGTAACCGTAGCCAAAGATATTGAATTAGAAGACAAGTTTGAAAATGTTGGTGCTTCTTTAATTCAAGAAGTTGCTAACAAAACCAATGAAGAAGCTGGTGACGGTACCACTACTGCTACAGTGCTCGCTCAAAAAATGATTGAAGAAGCTTTTGAAGCTGCTGCTTTGGCATCTTCCCAAGCCAATGAAATTAAGAAAGGTATGGATAAAGCTGTAACTTTCGTTGTAGATGAGCTAAACAAAGTAAAGAAAACTGTTGGCGAGAATGACATTGAACGAGTAGCCACTATTGCATCTTTAGACGAACAAGTAGGTAAAGAAATTGCCGAAGCTATGAAAGAAATTGGCCCAGATGGTGTTATAACCGTAGAAGAAGGTCAAACCATTGGCATTGAACGTGAAGTAGTTAAAGGTATGCGCTTTGACAAAGGGTTTGTTTCTCCATATATGGTAACCAACACTGAACGCATGGAATCTGTATCCGAAGACCCATATATTTTAATTACCGATAAAAAGATTTCTTCTGTTCAAGAAGTTCTTCCTTTGCTAGAAAAAATTGCTCAATCTGGCAAAAAAGAGTTAGTAATAATTGCCGATGACATTGAGGGCGAAGCTTTAACCACTTTCATCTTGAACAAACTACGTGGTACCTTCTCTGTATTGGCCATTAAAGCCCCAGGGTTTGGCGACCGCCGTAAAGAAATGTTGCAAGATATTGCTATTTTAACTGGTGGACAAGTTGTAACCGAAGAACTGGGCTTCAAATTAGATAAAACTGAATTGGAACATTTAGGACGGGCTCGCAAAGTCATTGCTACCAAAGAACACTCTACCATTGTAGATGGACAAGGGGATAAAACTGCCCTAGACGCCAGAGTAAACCAAATTAAAACTGAAATGAAAGAAGCTTCTTCAGACTTTGATCGTGAAAAATTGCAAGAACGCATGGCTCGTTTGTCTGGCGGTGTTGGCGTAATTAAAGTTGGTGCTTTCACAGAAACTGAAATGAAAGCAAAGAAGTTCAAAATTGAAGATGCCTTAAATGCTACTCGCGCTGCTATGGAAGAGGGGATTATTGCTGGTGGTGGTGCAGCTTTTGCCAAAATCGCTCCACGCTTAGACACTTTTGGCAATGACTTGTCCGATGGCCAAAAAGCTGGAGTAAAAATTGTACGCAAAGCCTTAGAAGCTCCACTTCGACAAATTGCTTCTAATGCAGGCATTGAACCAACTGGAATTATTACTTATGTTCAGTCTAGCGAACTGCAATATAATGGTTACGATTTTGCCAAATACTCTTCTGGTAGTTGGGAAGATGGCAAAGTAGAAGATATGATGTCTGCAGGAATTGTAGACCCTCTTAAAGTTTCTCGTTTAGCTTTAGAAAATGCTGTTTCTATTGCTTCCACTTTGGTAACCACAGAAGCCATTGTGGTAGATAAGCCAGAACCTAAGGTTGAAGCTCCTGGGGCAGGCGGCATGCCTGGCATGGGTGGTATGGGTTACTAATATGTAAATAATCAAAATAATTTAAAGTCTGAGTATTGTAAGAAAACAGTGAAAAGAGAGAAGGTTTTAAAAAACCTTCTCTCTTTTGTTTTTGGTCCAAACGGATCACCAGTTACCATAAATAATGGCGGCAACAACCAACATGAACAAAACTGTTCCGAACAATTTCTGCCACCAAGTAAGTGGCTGGTTGTCCTTTGGATTATAAGCACTTCCACACATATCTTTTTCCTCCTTAAAAATGATTTTCCCAACTTAGATTTTTCAATTTTCCCAATTCAACCAATCTTAACCTAACTAAAGTTAACATTGCATAAAAATCGGGACATAACGGAAATTCAGATATTCCATTTTGTAACCTTACCACAAATATTTGCGGTTGATTTCCACTTCCCACTAACTCTGCTTGAATAGTTTCCCAGCACGATTTTTCAGTCCAAGTTATATGGTAAAGAACTTTTAAATAAGAATTTTCAATTTTTGCTAGTGGTTGTGGAACATCAAGAATTAATCGAAAATTTTCATTCACTGCTTGTTCTTCCATAGGTTTAGCTTGAAATGCCTGCAAACATAAAAGCATAACTTTTTCCCAATCAGTCGTATATATCATAATTTCCTCCTTATCCATCACCGGATATCATCACCATACAGGTAGCGGAATAAAACTCCTATTTAAAATAAATTATTGACAAAAAAATAACATTTTGTTAAATTTCTAACATTATGATAACTTTAGCGCACTCTATTGAAGAAATGATAAAATACAATCCTTTTTTGGAAACTGGACTTGCCAGT
>CAZQWV010000096.1:0-2795 GCA_964597185.1 uncultured Candidatus Saccharibacteria bacterium | reverse complement strand
TGTCTGGCTGGGTCGCCTCTTCTCGAGACCACGGCGGTCTTATTTTTATTGACCTGCGTGACCACAGCGGTATTGTGCAACTCACCATTAACCCAGATGCTGGCGAAGTTTTTCAAACAGCTAACACCCTGCGCGATGAATTTGTGATCCGAGTTACAGGAACTGTAAAGAAGCGTGATGATGGTTTGGTAAACCCGAACATACCTACTGGTAGTGTGGAAGTTATTGTTAGCAACATTGCAGTGCTCAACAAAAGCAAAGCTCTCCCCTTCCAAATAAATCACAGCAATGAAGATATCAACGAAGAGGTTCGCTTAAAGTATCGCTTCTTAGATTTGCGCCGTGACAAAATGCAAACCATGCTAAAACGTCGCCATCTCATGATTAAGCAAATTCGTGATTACATGGATGACCATGGGTTCATTGAAATTACCACCCCTATTCTAGCTAACTCTTCCCCTGAAGGAGCCCGTGACTTTTTAGTACCTTCTCGTCTACACCCAGGAAAATTTTATGCGTTACCTCAAGCCCCACAGCAATTTAAACAATTGCTTATGGTTGGTGGTGTTTCCAAGTATTTCCAAATTGCACCTTGCTTCCGCGATGAAGACCCTCGTGCTGACCGCTCCCCTGGTGAATTCTACCAATTGGATTTAGAAATTGGTTTTGCTGAAACCAGCGAAATTGTGTTCCAAGAAATGGAACCTTTGTTCATTGAACTGACTGAAAAATTTGCTGGCAAACAAGTTTTGCAAAAACCTTTCCCTCGGTTGCCTTTTAAAGAAGCTATGGAAAAATATGGTAGCGACCGCCCAGACTTGCGCTTTGGCATGGAGCTAGTAGAGCTTACGGACCATCTCAAAGACACAGAATTTTCTGTGTTCGGCAATGCCATTAAAAATGGTGGTTGTATCAAGGCCATTTGCTTAGAAGGCGGTTCTGCTATGTCTCGCAGCCAAATAGATGAGCTTACTGAAGTTGCTAAACGCGAAGGCGCTGGCGGTTTAGCTTACATAACATACACCGAAGAAGGTGCTAAATCCCCAATTGCCAAATTCTTGAAAGATGAAGAGATGTCTGCCATACAGCAAGCACTAGGAGCTAAAACTGGTGACATTGTGTTCTTTGGGGCCGATGACCGGGCTGTGGTAAACAAAGTTTTGGGCAAATTGCGCGACGTGCTTGGCGACAAATTCAATTTGAAAGATCCGAACATTGTAGCTTGGGCTTGGATTACTGACTTCCCTTTATATGAATACGACCCACGCGAAAAGAAAATTGATTTCATGCATAACCCATTTTCCATGCCAAAAGGTGGCTTGGAAGCACTAAACACCCAAGACCCATTAGATATTTTGGCAGACCAGTATGACATTATTGCCAATGGATTAGAGTTGTCTTCCGGTGCTATCCGTAACTTCAACCCAGATATTATGTATAAAGCTTTTGAAATTGTAGGCATAGACAAAGAACGAGTAGATGAAAAGTTTGGTGCTATGATTCGTGCTTTCGAATTTGGTGCTCCCCCATCTGGCGGGTTTGCTCCTGGCATTGACCGCATGCTTATGCTGTTTGAAAATGAGCCTAACATTCGCGAAGTAATAGCTTTCCCAAAGAATGGCTCTGCCATGGATGTCATGATGAATGCTCCAAGCTCAGTAGACGAACATCAACTTAAAGAATTGAGTATCAAACTAGATTTACCTGAAGAAAAAAAATAGTAACAACTTCAGAAACAAAATATCAATAAAAACAAAGCATACACGCAGTGACTCAAGTTAAACTCCAACAGTTTGAAGGGCCGTTAGATCTTCTACTGTCCTTAATCCAAGAACAAAAACTGAATATTACTGAATTGGCTTTGTCTGAAGTTACAGAGCAGTTTTTGGAATATGTAAAGCAGTTAGAAAATATTAACGCCACAGTATTGGCAGATTATTTGTCTATTGCAGCCAAGCTGTTGGTTATAAAATCTAAAGCTATTCTGCCTAGCTTAGAAGTTGAAACTTTAGAAGAAGATGCCGGTGAAGACTTAGCTGAACGACTTATTCTGTACCAACAGTTTAAAGAAGCTGCAAAATGGCTTAAAGCTAGAGATGCCCGTCAACAACAAAGCTTCATTCGCACATTGGTGTTTACCGAAAGAGTTAGCTTTTTCCCTGACCCAGAACTCACCCCTCAGCATTTACGACAAGCTGCCGATGGTATTTTGCAAGTTTTGAAAGAACTAGACAACTTACCAAAAGCACAAATTCGTGAAGCCATTTCCATACAAGATAAAATAAAAGAGCTACAAACTTTATTATCTGTTAAAATAGAAACAAGCTTAAACGACCTACTTAAAACTGCTAAAAACAAACCTGAAGCCATTATTACCTTTTTAGCATTGCTGGAACTCACTAAACAGCGCCTGCTTACTGTAGAACAAGAAGGGCTATTTACTGAAATTACTATTAAACAATACCGTGCTAGCGCAGATATAGAAGTAGACACGGTGACCATTGAACAAAACTAATATGGAATTAAAATATCAAATTGAAAGCTTGTTGTTTGTCTCTAGCAAACCTTTGTCATACAAAACTTTAGCCAAGCTTACCGGACAAAGCGAAGCATTGGTGCGCCAAGCAGCAAACGAACTAGCAGAAGACCGAAAAAATGCCGGTGTGGTGCTGCTCGAAGCTAACGAATCGTACCAAATGGCAACTCATAGCGACAATAGCGAATTGGTAAAAAACTTCCTCAATGCAGACCTGAAAGAAAAACTCACCGATGCCACAGTAGAAGTTTTGTCCATT
>CAZQWV010000095.1:0-2797 GCA_964597185.1 uncultured Candidatus Saccharibacteria bacterium | reverse complement strand
CAAAACCACAGCTGCCATAGGGAGCGTTGTGCGTGCTTCTGGAGCTGGATTAAATGTTTTTCTGTTACAGTTCGTTAAAGCAGCTAAACCTAAAGAAGGGGAGAGACTACAGCCCGGCGAGTGGCCAGTATCCAGCGAAATAGAGTTTTTGTCACAAGCTAAGCTGCCCCGTGGCATGGGCCGGATTGATTGCGAACAAGTCGGAGCCGGCTTTGTCGGTATCCTTGGTGACCGTAAAGAAAAAGATCAGCATATAAGAGAAGCTTTACGAGGTCTAGAATTGACCCGTAAAGTGTTAGCTTCCAAAGAATATGACTTTATAATTCTAGATGAAATCCTATCAGCAGTAGATTTAGGGTTGCTAACTGAACAAGATATTATAGATATTATTCAAGCCAAACCAGCAGACACTCACATTATGATGACTGGACATGAAAAATACCCAAAGATTTTCAAACTTTGCGATACAGTCACAGAAATGAAAATGGTTAAGCACGCCTACTACAACGGAGTACTAGCCCAGTTTGGGGTAGATTACTAAACACATAAAACTTTATAAATAAAAGACCCAAGCTTTGTGCTTGGGTCTTTTTGAGCCGTAGGGCTTTGTTTGCTCAGATTGGCATTGTAAAAATAGAGTATCATCTTGATATTACTAAGTCAAAATAAAACTGACCACAAACTATTTCTAGTAAGTGGCCAGTTTCGGAAATTCGGCGGCAAGCATAAAAGTATATAATTGCGTTCGATATATTATTAGTTTAGAAATATTTCTTAATTTCATCTGGCAAATCAATCAGATGCTTTTCGTAATATTTCCATTCACGCGGAGCAGTTTTCAAAATTTTTCCATTGAGGAACCATTGTGTTACACCTCTGCTGGATTTCTTAACTTCATAAGTTTTTTGAAGTGAAATTCTGATACTGCCTCGCCCCGGTTCGTAACGAATAACCGGGCGACTGAGATTGCTTGGAATCCCTGTTAGTGCCAATGGGGCAACTAACATTGCACCCGGGATCGCTAGCGATGAATTGGTTTCCCAAATACCTCTAACCGTCAAGTCCGCTTCTGAGTCGAACCCTTGAACTGTCTCGGCTTGGAAGTATTCACCAAGGGTTTTGAGGACACCAAGAGTAACTTTTTCCGGGTTTTGTCCCTTGGGATAGTTCATAACTACCTCAAATGAACCATTAAGCTCAACCAAGCTTGCTTTGCTAAGTTGGATCATTTTGTTATCCAGGTTTCTCCATTCTTGAGAGCTTTCTCCCGGAAAAAATTTTTTCGTCCCCGTAACCGCGACCGCGAATTGGTTTTTTTCTTTCATTAAGCGGTAGTCCCACTCAATGTAAAGAAATTTTTTACCTGTTAAGCTCGGTTGGATTTCGCTCGCCAAAGCGGGGGACCCAAAACCGAAATGGAAAACTAAAACCAAAAGTGAAATAACTAATATATTTTTCATTTATTTACCCTCCCAACAAATTGTTTTGCTGGTTTACAGATTGGTTCAAAGGCTCTGCATGGCCTGAAAATGTATGTACCCGCTATTTTAGAGTACTTATATATTATAGCACAGAATTAAAGAAAAGTCAAGTATATTACTTAAAACTACCTTAAATAAGCCATAAAATTACTTGACTTTTATAGAAAAACATAGTAAAATATAGTTATTATGAAATTTGTTTTGTTTTCAACCAAAAACCATCATCATCCTCTTGGCTAAGAGGTTGTTTGTGTTGTTTGGGTAGAAGCAGAAAAGCTAGTTACACGCACAGCCTCTTTATGGGCTGTTTTTATTTTGCAAAAATTAGTCCTTGGCCAAAACAATTGGCCCAAACAGAACTCTTAAAGCTGGCCAAAAAAGGCTTTATAGCCAGGACCCAACTAATTAAAAAATGTTACAATAACAGAAAGGACATATATGACAAATAACAATAACAACATTATCCAACCAAGACTCCTTAAAGGATTCCGCGATTATAACCCAACAGAGCAGTCTGCTAGGCAGGGTATGTTTCAAAAAATTCAATCAGTGTTTGAAAGCTTTGCCTTTGCCCCTCTATCTACCCCAGTATTGGAATACAAAGAAATTCTCATGGGTAAATATGGAGATGAAGGAGAAAAGTTAGTTTATGCTTTCAAAGATAATGGCGACCGCGATGTAGCTATGCGCTACGATTTAACTGTACCGCTAGCTCGTTATGTTGCACAGAACTACAATGGCTTAGCTTTACCATTTAAACGTTACCAAATTGCTCCAGTGTGGCGGGCAGATAACCCCCAGAAAGGCAGACTTCGCGAATTCTACCAATGTGATGTAGATGCTGTTGGTGCAGAAGGAGCTTTGGCGGATGCAGAAATAGTATCCTGTATTTGCAAAGCTCTAGAAGCTGTTGGGGTAGACTCCTATGAAGTTCGTCTTAACGACCGCAGTTTGTTTGAGCTAGTAGCTCGCTCATTTCTAGACACAGATGGCGGTGATGATGAAATTGCAGTTATGAAAGCTTTAGACAAAGCAGATAAGATGAGCAGCGAAGAAGTGCTGCAACTGCTGCAATCTCAAAATGTGTCAGACGATGCTATGAATTTTGCCAAGCTCATGCTTTCTGCAGGGCGTGGCAATGAAGCCTTAGAAAAAATTGCCGATGAAGTCCCAGATGCAGCAGATAAAGTAGGGCAATTTAAAAAATTGTTAGAGCTTATTCAAGCTCAAGGCATAACTGCAGACAAACTGGTGTTTTCACCTAGCACAGTTCGTGGTTTAGATTATTATACTGGGATGGTTGCTGAAGTGGTGCT
>CAZQWV010000094.1:0-2799 GCA_964597185.1 uncultured Candidatus Saccharibacteria bacterium | reverse complement strand
AGTTCGTAATGCCGTTATTCCGTTGGCTGGGTTTGGGACTAGGTTCCTACCTGCCACTAAAGCCCAGCCAAAAGAAATGCTTCCCTTGGTAGATAAGCCGATTATTCAGTATGTAGTTGAAGACGCTGTTTCTGCTGGGATAGAAGACATAATTTTGGTTACAGGTTGGCACAAGCGTAACATTGAAGACCACTTTGATTACCCGTTTGAGTTAGAAAAACGGCTTGAAGAAGCCGGAAAACAAGAACAGCTGGAAGAAATTCGGCGCATCGCAGAAATGGCTAATTTTTATTATGTCCGTCAAAAGGGTCCTATGGGAAACGGTACTCCAATTTGGAATGCACGGCATTTGATTGGTGATGAACCTTTCTTGGTACTTTGGGGTGATGAATTTGTAGAAGCTGCTCCAATGACCCGCTCTCAGCAGTTGGTGGCTGCTTATGAAAAGCATGGTGGCAGTGCTGTGTTGGGTGCAATTCGTACCACAAAAGATGAAGACTATCAGCGCTATGGGTATGCTATTGGAAATGAAGTTGGTGACGGTGTAGTTGCCATTGACCAATTTGTTGAGAAACCAGGACCAGGTGTTACTGACTCCCCTTATGCTATCGTTGCGGGTTATGTGTTTAGTCCAGATATTTTTCCTGCAATGGAGCAAGCTATGCAAAATTTAGAAACCAAAAACACTCCAGATGAATTGTATTGGGCAGATGGTATGAATATTATGTTAGCTGAAGGGAGACAGACTTATGCTGTAGAAATTCAGAATGGTCGCTACTATGATTGTGGTAATAAATTAGAATACTTAAAAGCTGTAGTAGAATTCGGTCTGAAGCACGATGAGCTGAAGCAAGAATTCTCGGATTTTCTCAAGGGTTTAAAAGTTTAAAGATATAAAAATGTCACAAAACAAAAAATCAACATTTAAAAAAATTATTTTGGCTCTTATGGTGGTGTCAGTGGGATTGCTCTCAGCGGGTTGTAACCCAGATCCACCAGATGCAGAGGTGACGATTAAAATTTGGAAGCCATTTGTTGATAATGACAAGATGGGTGTTATTATTCAGGCATACAAAAAAACTCATCCCAAAGTTACAATAGAGTATACAAAAAAGAATATTGAAAATTACGAAAGTGATTTATTAAATGCTTTGGCAGCAGGGACAGGGCCCGACATTTTTTCTATTAATAACACTTGGCTCCCTGAATATTTAGATAAAATTACTCCAGCACCAGAATCACTTTACATGGTTCGTGATTATAAAGAGCAGTTTGTAGATGTTGTTGCTAATGATTTGATTCGCGACAATAAAATTTATGGAACCGCAATGTGGGTTGACTCTTTGGGACTTTATTATAATAAGGATTTATTAGGTACTGCTGGGATTGCTACTCCTCCAAAGACTTGGGACCATCTGGCAAGAGATGTTAGAAGAATTAAAACTCAGGACTCTACTGGTTACTTCACACGCAGCGGTGTCGCAATCGGAAATTATGAGAATGTGAATCGTGCTCAAGATATCGTTTATTTAATGATGATGCAAGCAGGCGCATCTATGTGGTCTACCGATGGTCGTAGCCCGCAGTTTGCCAATAGTCTTCAAAGAAATGGTCAAACATTTAGCCCTGGCGTGCTGGGTGTAGATTTTTACACATCTTTTGCAAATCCTTCTCGCGAAAATTATACTTGGAATTCAGACAGTGACTACTCAGTTGATGCTTTCGCAAATGGCCGCGTCGCTTATTTATACGGTTATAGCTATACGCGTCAGCAAATTGAAGCTAAAGCTCCAAACTTAAATTATGATGTGGCTAATGTGCCGCAATATGATTTGAGTCAACCAAATGTTAATTATGCAACTTACTATGCCGAAGTAGTAAGCAAACAATCAGACAGCGCCGTGCAAAAGGCGGCTTGGGATTTCTTAAAGTTTGCAACTAGTAAAGAAGCGTTAGACGCTTATTACGCCAAAGATAAGCAGCCATCTAGTAGGCGCGACCTCATCCCAGTGCAAACTTCTGATTTGGACATCGGTGTTTTTGCACATGCTAATCTTACTGCTAAATCTTTTCCAAAATATGATGAAGAAAAGTTTGATGCTATCTTTGTAGAAGTTATTAATGGCGTACTACTTGGTGGTCAAACGGTCCAAAATGCTTTATCGCGAGCACAGACCCAAGCTGGGGCTTTGGTTAGACAGCAATTATTTTAAGATTCCATGACTATTTTTGGTCGCAAATATAAAACTAAATTCACTCCTGTATTACTACTGTTAGCTGCCCTAACTATTTTGATGGGCGTGTTTGTATTGTCTTCTACTTATTCAACAGAAGTTCTCGCCCAAACTCCTCAGCAAAATACAGATAGTTCTAGTGGTGGTTTTGTAATCTGTGGTGATCAAGTGGATAATCCTTGTAAAATTGACCACTTGTTTATAGCGCTGGTAATGATAATAAACTACCTAATTGCTATGGCGGGCTTGGTGGCATTGTTATTCATTGTTATTGCCGGTGTTCAAATGACGATTTCGCGAGGAGAGACTGGTTTAATCCAATCAAAAAAGAAACTTGGAGGGGCAATATTCGGATTAGTCTTAGTTGCTTTGGCTTTTGTACTTGTGAACTCTTTATTTTCTGGCTCTTTCGCTCTAGGTATTAAGGATGCTGGATTAATTTTTACCAACCCTAAAGCATATATTCAGTCTAGTACGGCCCCAACGACTAAACCACCAACGACACCTACGACTAAACCACCAACGACCACAACTCCTCCTATAATCGCTCCAAAAACTAGCCCAG
>CAZQWV010000093.1:0-2812 GCA_964597185.1 uncultured Candidatus Saccharibacteria bacterium | reverse complement strand
GCTGGTTTATTTGGACTATAGTTTTCCTCATTGTCAGCGGCGTATCTCTGGTAAGTTATATTGTTATCACAGACACGCAAGTGAGTGCAGAGCAAGACTTAAGCTCGCTACAACAAGTTTTTAGAAAGTAAAAATCAAGGGCTAAATAGCCCTTGATTTATTTTTTTAGATGTGCTATAATATATGTATAGTAAGTCTTTAAAACACAGCCAAAATAGCGTGTTTTACTCAAAAGAGTAGACTTTCTGCAATGAAACAAAACAACAATTAATAAAGTGAGTATAAACAAGCTGTAACTTCTAGTTTTAGCTTGTTTCTAGCCTATTTAGCTAGATAGCAAAAATAGGCACAAAAACAAAATTACAATGGAATACGTGTTAAGTCAATTTGTTTTTAAGTTTGGTTCACCAACCGGAGCGCTGTTTCCTACTTTTGGAAATTGGGCTCAAGGTTTGCATGACCATTTCATCCCACACCCACGGAACAACTTCCACCCTCACATTTTGGGTCACAGGGTGCTGGGTTTGTTTTCTTTATTACTTATTACTGTAAAAATTGCAGCCATCACTTTACCATTGCTGACTTTAAGTGAAGCAGGTTTGGCAGGTGCCTCAGCAATTACCAATGATACAATTTACAATTTAACAAACAAGTCTCGTGCTCAATATGGAGTTGGTTCACTAGAATACAATTCTGTGTTAGCCAGAGCTGCACAAAGCAAAGCAGATGATATGCTTGCTAAACAATATTTTGCTCATGTCAGTCCTGAAGGCAGAAACCCATGGAGCTTTATTAAAAATGCTGGATATGAATATGTCGCAGCTGGAGAAAACTTGGCTGTAGATTTTAGTGAAGCAGAAAGTGTAGACAGAGCATGGATGAACTCCCCTGGCCATAGAGCAAACATTTTAAACGGGAATTTTAAAGAGATAGGCATTGGAATTAGCCGCGGTACTTTTGAAGGCCATGAAACTACTTTTGTAGTGCAGATGTTTGGTACCCCAGCACCTTCTCAAATAAAAACTTTACCTGAACCAACAGTGGTGCAGCAACCTGTTACAGCTCCAACTACTCCTGCTCCTGTAGTTTCAGCACCAGCTCAGAGCGCACCTCAAGCACAAGCTGGAACACCAGCTACGCCACAGCCTACAGCAGCAGAACAGTCTGGGTCACAAGAACAATCTGCTCCAGTAGTTCCAACTGAGAAGTTGGATGTGGGTGCAGTGCAGCTTGCCCCGGCAGACGATGGTATACGGGTTAGTGTTAAGCCGGGCGATAAAACTGTGAAAGTTATTGCTATCTCTGGCATGAATGCTTTCATGTTGGATCCAAAAGCAAACGGTGTTTGGGAAGCTATTATTCCAAAACAAAGTGAGTCTGGTAGCGGCCCAATATCTTTATTAGCATTCGATATGTCAGGTCAGGTTGTTGAAACTAGAGTAGCAGAAATCTCTAATGACTTACTAACTAGCTATGGCACTGGAGAAGTTGAAGGTGTATCTGTAACTATTTTTGGTAAGCAAATTAATACCGACAACTTTGAGCATAATTTTTACTTGATTAGCATCACAGCTTTGCTCACCTTTATGCTTATATCCATTGCTGTACGGTTCCGCATACATCACATCTCCATGATAGCCAATGGCTCATTTGTAGCCATGCTGGCCTGCTTGCTGTGGATGGCAGGGTAAGGCTATTAGTATAATTTTAGATTTTAAAAGCGCTACTTGTTAAAGTTAGCGCTTTTTGTTTTGGAGATATGTGGAAAGAATTTCTATTTCTTTGACTAAAAATGGTTCAAGTCCGGTAAGTTGCTGAAGCTGTTCTAGGGTATGCCATGCTATTTCTGTGGTATCTTCTAGAGCTTCTGGAGTGCCAGATTGGTATTGGCATAAAAAGGTAAAGCCAATAACAGTTGGGCCATCCGTGCGTTGGAATGAGTTGTTATAAACCAGTTCCATGTGAGGGGACACTGTTATTCCAACTTCTTCTTCTATTTCTTTGGTTAGAGTTTTTTCAATTATGTGTTCAGCTATTTCTTGTTCAACTTTACCGCCAGGCAATGACCATATGCCAGGCATATGTAGCTCCTTCGGTCCTCTTCGGGCAAGAAGGTATTTGCCATCTTTCTCCACCCACCCTTTGGCCATGACTATAAAGAAGTTTGCATTGTCTTGTGTTTGCATAGTATGTACATACTTAAATTAATATTTCAAAGTTTATAAAAAATTTAAAACACCTTTATTAATATTTTAACTGATATATGATATTATTAAAATATGGAGATAAAAGAAAGCGATAATAAAAGTTGGAAATACGATATGAAAAAACTCAGAGAGTTAGCTGAGGATATTAAGCGTATAACGGAAGAAGAGAAAAAGAATCATAACATTGTACATTATGACTTGGGCCGACAAGATACAGAATAAGTACATAATGTTAGATACAAATATCTTAATAAACTCCTTCGAAAATTTTGACGCTTTCGAAGATTTTTTTAAATTACTAGAAAGACATAATTGCCGGCCGATATACTTTCCTTTTATAGAGTTTGAATTTACTAGAATAGCCTATGAACCAGAAAATAAGAAGAAGAGAACAGACTATTTAAAACATATAGCTTTCACATCAGTACCAATGCTGCTGGAAGAGATGGGTAGATCAGCTTTAGAATTGGCTCAAGCATATCAAGCGATAAAGGTAAAAAGTCCACAATTGGTCGACTGTTGTATAGCAGCATATTTGAGAAAATATTCTGACAATTTACTCTTAGCAACAGAGAACCCTAAAGAGTTTCCTACATTCATTTTAG
>CAZQWV010000092.1:0-2836 GCA_964597185.1 uncultured Candidatus Saccharibacteria bacterium | reverse complement strand
TTTGGTGGAGAGAAAATGAAAAACATGATGAACCGTTTAGGTATTCCAGATGACCAACCAATAGAAACCAAAATGGTGTCTCGTTCCATTGAATCTGCACAAAAGAAAATTGAAGGAATAAACTTTGATACTCGTAAACATGTGTTGGAGTTTGACGATGTGCTAAACCACCAACGTACAGCCATATACAAACAACGTCGTCGTTACCTGACAATGCAAATTAATGCCGAAACTGAAAGTGATATCAAACAAGAAGTTTTGGACATGATTAGCAAAGAAGTTGAAAGTTTAGTTATGGAAACTTTTGCAACAGAAGAAAACCCAGATCAAGCCATACAGAAAATCATAGATTCCGCAGCAACTTTAATTCCAATGAGTCCTGCAGACATAGCAAACATTCAAGATGCAGTAAACAATGCTGCCAATAGAGAGTTTGCTACCACAGATGAAATTATGAAAGTTGCCCAACAAGTCTTTGACACAAAAGAACAAGAAATTGGCAAAGAATTGTATAGCCAAATTCAGAGGCAAATCATTCTGCAGTCCATGGATAGCCTATGGATGGAGCACCTAGATACCATGGACCACTTGCGTGACGCTGTTCGTTTGCGTGGTTATGGACAAAGAGATCCTTTGGTTGAATACAAGAAAGAAGGTCATATAATGTTCCAACAGTTGTTGTCTCAAATAAATAGACAAATTGCTTTCACAGTTCTAAAAGTTACTGTTCAAGCTCAACCCCAAGTTGTTAGCCAACCTACAAACGTTACCTTAAGCGGAGGCGGACAAGCAGGTGAAAGTACTACCACAAGCAGCACAAACGCTATAGACCCTAATTCAGCAGGGGTGGGACGTAATGACCAATGTCCTTGTGGTAGTGGCAAGAAATACAAGAAGTGTGGGCTGTTGAACACCCAAGAACACCAGCAAAACATGGTAAAATAGTATTTTTCTTGGGTTTTCAGATTTATTTGGAAATGCTAAAATATAGTCTAAACCATAAGAAAGGATAAGAAATGTATAAAGATTTTAAGAAAAAAGAGCCAACCAAAGGCGAGAAAATGTTGTTTGAAGTAGCTATGCACCAACAAATGCTAGAACGTAGCCTATCTACCAATTCTGCTTTTATAGCAGCAGTAGCATTAATGCAAAATATTGACCCTAAAAAAGTTGCTGAATTTCTGACAACTGACCATGAAAAAATTAAGGAATATAGCGACAAGATAAATGCTGCAATTGCAGAAATAGAAAAAGCAGAAAAAGAAAAGCAAAAACCTGCAGAAGACAATGCTTCAACTGAAGAAACCCAAGCCGAAACTGAAACCGATAAAGAATAGTCATTTATGAAAAAAACCAAAACCAAGCTTCAACCTACAAAATCCAACAGATTACCAGATAGTATAAAGCCAGAACATTACTGGCTTTCTTTTAGTCCAGATTTTAGCTCATTGTCATTTTCAGGTAAAGAAATTGTAACTGTAGAAATAAAGAAAACTACTGACACTGTTACTATGCACAGCAAAGATTTGCAGGTTAGTACTGCTATTATTACCAATGGAACAGATGAGCAAATTTGCAATGTGAGCTATAACAAGGTTGATGAGTTATTGGAGTTAAAAACTAAGCTACCACTTACCCCGGGTGTTTATAATATAGAACTAGATTTTCAAGGAAAGTTAAATAAAAATATGAGGGGTTTGTACCACAGCAACTACCTACTAAAAGGTAAAACTGAACATATTGCTGTAACTCAATTTGAACCCACAGATGCTCGAAGAGCTTTCCCATGTTTTGATGAACCTGCACAAAAAGCTTCTTTCTCTCTAGAATTGTTGGTACCACCTGGCATGGAAGCCATTTCTAACACTGTAGTAACCAGCAAAACCAGACAAAGAAATGGTTTATATAAAATTAGTTTTGCGCCAAGTCCAATTATGTCCACCTACTTACTGGCTTTTGTTGTTGGTAATTTTGAATTTATTGAGGACTTAAGTGAAGATGGAGTTACAGTGAGAGTGTTCACAACGCCAGGGAAAAAAGCTCAAGCTGAATTTGCTCTAGAAACGGCTAAAGGTGTGTTAGATTTTTTCAATAACTATTTTAAAATAAAATACCCTTTGCCAACACTGGACATGATTGCTATCCCAGATTTTGCAGCAGGAGCAATGGAAAATTGGGGAGCCATAACTTACCGAGAAACTGCAATACTGGTTGACCCAAAAAATACCTCTACCTTAGCTAAGCAATGGGTGGCTTTAGTCATTGCACACGAACTGGCTCACCAATGGTTTGGTAACTTAGTTACCATGAAATGGTGGACTCATTTATGGCTCAATGAAGGTTTTGCTTCATATATTTCGTATTTAGCAGTTGACCACTTGTTTCCCAAGTGGAACATGTGGAGTCAGTTTATAAACTCCGACTTAACGCCAGCGTTAGAATTGGATAGTTTAAAGAATACTCACCCTATACAGGTAGAGGTAAATCACCCCAATGAAATAAATGAAATTTTTGATGAAGTAAGTTATGCCAAAGGAGCTAGTGTTTTACGCATGCTGGGAGACTATTTGGGTCCTGTAAAATTCCGCGATGGACTGCGCCACTACTTACGTACTTACCAGTACAGCAACGCTGCTACAGAAGACTTATGGAAATCTTTTGAAAAAGTTTCCAACAAGCCAGTGCGCAAAATTATGTCCGTTTGGACAGAGACAGATGGTTACCCGGTAGTTTCTGTTGTAAAAACAAAAAATAAACTTGTGTTGGAACAAAAACGTTTTTTTGCAGACCCAAGACAAAAAGCAAACCCTAAACAAATCTGGTCTATCCCAATTCG
>CAZQWV010000091.1:0-2845 GCA_964597185.1 uncultured Candidatus Saccharibacteria bacterium | reverse complement strand
CTAATGACCCGATGTTTTTTCTGTATTGGTCTATATTAATTGCTATTACTACGGTTGGAATGATTTTTGCTGTTCTGGCTTTAGTAAATACTAAGTTTTTTACAGCGCAAATTTTAGGAAGTTTGGGGTTTGTGACCAGTAGTTTGTGGGCCAGTCTAATATTGCACGAGCCGTTAACTTGGAGTTTGTTGGTGTCGTTACTTTTAGGGGTTGTTGGTGTTGTATTGTTTGCTTGGAAGGATAGAGGCAAGGCTATATTTAGGTTCGATAAAGGTATGCTATATACTTTGTTGGCAGTGGTTCTAGGGGGGTTAGCTGCTGTCTTGTACAAGTTGGCGAGTTTACACGTGTCTGGGTATGCAGAAATGTTTACTGGCAGATTTGTAGGAGACTTACTGGCTTGGACAGCTGCTTGGCTAATTAGTTTGTGGTGGATAAAAAGAAATCCACTACTAGACTTAAAAAATATGCTTATAAAAAAGCATGGCCAAATTTTAGCTTGGGGTACGGTACTAACAACTTCATTGGACACATACTTAATTTATAATTTGTCGGTGACTACTTTGGCGGTGGTCAGTACCATAGCTTTTCCAGTTAGCTATTTTATAAGTTATTTTAAATATCGCGAGAAAATAACTGCCGGGATGTGGTTAGGAACAGTTTGCATTTTAATTTCTATTGGAGTGTATTTATTGTATTTGTAGTTTTTAATAGATTTTCTGGTCGCTAGAATTTATATACAGGAGTATAATAATATAGAGCATTAATTAACTCATATGAAACTAAAATCAATCAAACATATGGCTGTGGCAGTTTCTTCAGCTGTTACAGCCTGGCCAGTTTTGGTCAGCGCCCATGTAAAATGGTTTGCCCAACCAGGAGCTGTGGTTCCAACTTATAAACTTACAGATGGACCTGTCATAGCTGCTATATTATTATCTTTGTTTGTAGTTCTGGTGGCATCATGGTTAGAAAAGAAAGTGTCTGTGCCAGAAAAAATTCAAGCTGTGTTTAATTCGTGGACCCCTTATGCTTTGTCCATAGCTACTATTGGGTTCGGATTAGCATTAATCATATTCTCTATTTCTGGTTTTGTGTTCGCTCCAAACATGCCAGCTGCGGATACACTAGGGAAAGCAATGCTACTAGTACAGTTTGTAGCAGGTATGATGTTGCTGTTTGGGGTATATGAACGTTTAGCTGGTTGGTTAGTGTTGGCTTTGTTTTCTTTTGGTATTGGTTACTATGGCCCTTTAACCATGCTTGATGCCTTTGAAATGGCTGGCGTAGGTTTATTTGCCATTATTATAGCTAGACCAAAGTGGAAATTGGTAAAGAGTGATTTTCTCAAACCGCTCAGAAGCGGGATAGAAGAATACGGTGTTCCAATTTTACGTATTGCCACTGGGTTTAATTTATTAGTGTTAGGATTTTCAGAAAAAATTCTTAACCCAGGTTTGGCCCAAAATTTTCTCATGGATTACCAATGGAACTTTATGCAGATGTTAGGTTTTGAAGGGTTTGTAAATTATTGGTTCGTTTTAGCAGCCGGCACTACTGAAGCTTTGTTTGGTTTAGTGCTAATGCTAGGGTTAGTAACCAGAATAACCACTACAGTTTTAGCTGTATTTTTGATAACTACCTTAGTTTTGTTAGGTCCGGTTGAACTCATTGGCCACTTGCCTCATTTTTCCATTGCTGTAGTTTTGTTTGTTATTGGGGCAGGGAACAAATGGCGAATAATTCCCAAAAAAGCTTAGGCACAAATTTTTATTACAATTTAAATTATTTATTACGCCACTTTTTGAGCCTTTGTTCAAGGGGTGGCTTTTTTGTTACAGTAAAGCTATATGGCAGACCAAATAGTCAATGACATTAAGGACCGTCTCAACTTAGTTGAGGTTATAGGTTCATATATTGAGCTCAAGAAAAGCGGTGGCAATTTTAAAGCATCGTGCCCTTTTCATAGTGAGCGTAGTGCTAGCTTTATGGTTTCTCCTCAAAAGCAAATTTGGCATTGTTTTGGTTGCGGTGAAGGTGGTGATGTTTACGGATTTGTTATGCGTTATGAAAATGTAGAATTCAGAGAAGCATTAGAAATCTTGGCAGACAGAGCGGGTGTAAGCTTGCCAGTTTATGCTCCAAGTAACAAACCTGTTCAAAATAACGATGACTTAGTGAGGATAAATAGTTTTGCAGCAGAAGTTTACCATCGTTATTTAAAAACTCAAACTTTTGCCAAGCCAGCCAGAGAGTATTTACAACAACGTGGCCTATCCTCCCAGACCATAGACGAATGGAAAATTGGGTTTGCTCCAAACAGCTATGATTTTTTGCAAAAAGCATTAGCAGAAAAAAAGATTGAGTTTGCACGCATGGCTGCTGCTGGCGTGGCCTCAGTAGCAGAGAAGGGTAATACCTACGATAGGTTTCGCAATCGCATAACTTTCCCAATTTTCAATTTTCGAGGTGAGGTAGTTGGGTTCTCTGCCAGAATTTTGCCAGGACATGATAGTAACATGGCCAAGTATGTGAACTCTCCAGAAACACCGGTATACAATAAAAGCAAAATTATGTTCGGTCTAAATTTTGCCAAAGAAGCAATTCGTAAAGCAGGGGAAGTTGTAGTAGTTGAAGGACAAATGGATGTTATTTCTGCTCATCAAGCAGGATTTACCAATACAGTTGCTACTAGTGGCACAGCTTTAACTGAAGATCACTTACGGTTGTTATCTAGACTAACTAAACAAATTAAATTTTGTTTTGATGCGGATTCGGCAGGTCTAGCAGCTACACAGCGCGCTGGTAAACTAGCTTTGCAAATGGGTTTTGGGGTAAAAATTAT
>CAZQWV010000090.1:0-2930 GCA_964597185.1 uncultured Candidatus Saccharibacteria bacterium | reverse complement strand
TCTTTTTTTATGCTATAATATAGTTAATCCCTGGAAGTGGTATTTTGCTAGATTTCTAGCCAAATCTGCTAAACAGGTAAAAACTTATAGGATGGTAAATTTTTTATGGGATGGATAAAAACTGACGACAATGGGCAGCCAATTGAAGGCAAGCCCACAATTTTACGGGAAATTTCGCAGCAACCGGAACACGAAACCAAGAACGACCGTGAACGGCTCGAAGCCGAGATGTGGGACAAAGGTCCTAATCCCGGGGACAGACCCCCAACGGATTACAACCTCGATGGAGCCGGAATGTGGTCGGGGGGAACCACATACTCAAACCCCCGCAAATGACCCCAATCTCCCAAAACCCGCAAAGCAGGAACTTCTCAATAGAGTTGTTCCTGCTTTCATTTACCTAAATTTAACATAACAAGAGTTAGTTTTTATAGACTTAACCTGGTATAATTAAGGTTATGGATACCACTTTATACATCATAATTGCATTATTGGTAGTAGGGTTTGCGGTTTTGCTCTACTATATTTCTACTTTAAAAAACCAAAGCCAAACAGGGCAAGATGACCAAGCTTTAAAGCTGTTGTTGGCTCAAATGAATGAGCTATCTAGCGTAGTAGACCGGAAAATGGGCGAGACTACCCAGCAAATGAATGAAACCATGCGCACTCAGTTTTCTGAAAGCGCTAAGCTCATTCAAAATGTGACTGCAGGACTTGTAAAACTAGATGAAACCAACAAACAAGTAGTTTCTTTTGCGGACCAATTAAAAAATTTACAAGATATTTTAAAAAACCCGAAACAGCGTGGGGTGTTGGGTGAATACTACCTCGAAACTTTATTGAAAAACGTATTGGCACCAGATCTCTACCAAATGCAATACGCTTTTAAAAATAAAGAAATTGTAGATGCAGTTGTGTTTGTGAAAGATAAAATTATTCCCATAGACTCCAAATTTTCATTAGAAAATTATAACCGCCTATCTGAAGCCGCAGACCCAACTGAAAAATCTCGTTTGGCAAAATTATTTCTAAATGATTTAAAGCTTCGTATTACAGAAACAGCCAAGTACATTCGCCCACAAGAAGGGACTATGGACTTTGCTTTCATGTTTATACCCCATGAAGCCATTTACTACGATTTGCTAATCAATAAAATTGGTGGGGTAGCAGAAGATGACGAAAACCTTATTCAGCGAGCTGCTGGAAAGTATAAAGTTATTATTGTGTCACCAACATCATTTTTGGCATATCTTCAAACTGTACTGCAAGGGTTGAAAGCTATGCAAATTGAGGAATCTGCAAAACAAATTCGCGTAAATGTAGAAAATTTACAAAAACACTTAAAGTCTTACGAAGACTACCATACTAAATTAGGAACTTCTTTGGGCACTGTTGTAAACCACTTCAATGCTTCTACCAAAGAGTTCAAAAAAGTAGATAAAGATCTACTAAAAATAACAGATAAAAGCTTAATGCAAGACCTGCCGGTTTTAGACAAACCAGAACAGGATATAAATTAACTAAAATAAAAATATGTCTATTCGCAACCCAGATCAACGTGTCGGTGTATTCGTAGATGTACAAAACCTCTACTATTCCGCACGCAATATATATGGTGCTAGAGTTAACTTTGGAGAAATTTTAAAACAAGCTGTGGCTGGAAGAAAGCTTATTCGCGCCATTGCCTATGTTGTTCAAGCAGATATGCCAGAAGAGCATACCTTTTTTGAAGCCCTAGAAAAAGCAGGGTTTGAAGTCAAACGCAAAGAACTGCAAACTTTTGCTGGCGGTCATCAAAAAGGGGATTGGGATGTTGGTATTGCTATGGATATTATTAAACAAATGAATAAGTTAGATGTAGTAGTGCTAGCTTCTGGAGATGGAGATTTTGTGCCTTTGTTAGAATATTTGCAAATGACAGGCCAATTAACTGAAACTGTGGCTTTTGGTAAATCTTGCAGCGGTAAAATTAAGGAGTTAACTGACCACTTTATTGACCTAGACGAGTCTCCCAGCAAATACATGATTAAAATAAGAAGCAATGCGCGCAGAAGGTAGTTTCCGAGAAGGGTTAGTTTTACCAGAACTAAAGGAGTACACCAAAGCTGGAGGCTTACAGAAAAACTTTTTTTCTATGGATTTTGAAAGCAATGATAAAGACGTGGTGGAATTAAAAGAACGCATAGAAAAATTTGAGGGTGTTTTCCGCATCATGGTCCACCCTTTGTTTGAACATAACGAGCCAAAGCGGCATGAATACTACCCAAGAGCTGAACTTACAAAGCAAGGCTTAAAAACTTTAATTGAAAAAGATGCAGAGCAAACTCCTGCTATGTTTGTTTTTGAAGAGTCTGTAAATTTGGAGCAAACTCAAGAATACTTAAAACCATCTATAGAGAAAAGTAGGCAGCCGGTATACTACATTCCCACTTCAGAAAAAACACCTCTTCCTGTGTACGATAAGGAGGGCAAAATAGGCAGTTCAGGAAAAACTAATTTTGAAAAATGGGATGAAGTTTATAAAAAGCTTCAGCAGCTAGGAGTTAAAAAAGCTATTATTGGCGGAATCATTTTATCTGCCTATGATAACGACACTAGGGACATTCCTAGAAATTTTGCTAAGTCCAGAGAAGAAAAAGGGGCAAAAGAGGTTCCTTACAAGCTACTTGGATGTGTTGGGCGTGTTGTAACAGAGCTTTCCCGCAGAGGTATGGATGTTGAAATATCTAACTTCTTCAGCGACTCAGACAAGAACAAAGGGTACTATACAGACGGGCGCATGGAGCTGGCAAAGAAGGAAAAGTTGGCTAGTCCAAAGCACCCTCACGAAGACGTAAAATGAAAGTAGTACTAGACACCAACGTTCTCATAGATGGTTTTCGTGACGATTACTCATATGAAAAGCAAATCATAGATGAGATTCGCATTGG
>CAZQWV010000089.1:0-2971 GCA_964597185.1 uncultured Candidatus Saccharibacteria bacterium | reverse complement strand
TTAACTTTGGTTCTTTTGTAGCCATTATTGTAAAATTTTCTTAAATTTACTTTCGTTTTTATATGGTCCTAAAATTGCCAATGTGGCTTTTTTGTAACTAAATATTTGCTGAGCTAAAGCTTGTATTTGTTTTGCGGTCACGCTATCTATCTTTCGGAATACTTCTTTTGGAGTTAATATCTTATGGTGAAAAGCTTGTTGTTCTATAACCCAATCTAACCGAGACTGACTATCTTCTAAAGCTAAGGTCATTCTACCCTTTAAATACTCTTTGGCTTTGTGCAATTCTTTTGGATCAACTAAAAATTGTTTAATTCTTTCTAATTCTTGTTTTATCACTGATACCGCTGCCTCAGCTTTATCTACCTGAACGCCTGCATTTACTTGGAACATACCTGTATCCTGGTAATTACCAGAAGAACATCTCACATAGTAGGCTAAACCGCGCTTCTCTCTAATTTCATAAAACAACCTTGAGCTCATGCCTCCGCCAAGTATGGTAGCAAGCACAAGAGCAATATAGTTTTTAGGGTGTTTGGAATGCAGTCCCTTAAAAGCTAAAGCTAAATGGGTTTGTTGGGTTTTCATAAATTGCAAAGCAACTTGTGAGCCAGTTTGTTTATCTGTAGCTTTGACCCAGCCATCATGCTTAGCATTTTTAATTTTTGACCAGTACTTTTTAATTAAAAAGTTGGCTTGTTTTAAATCAAATTTACCAGATATACCAACAATCATATTTTTAGGTTGATAATGCCTGGTCATATATGAACGAAACATGCTGGTGGTAAAAGCTCTGACAGTTTTTTCACTACCAACGATATTACGACCTAGGGGCTGTTTAGGCCACATTGCATCTTCTAAAATATTTTCAATTTCAGCCATGGGCATGTCTCTGTACATATTCAACTCTTCTATTATAACCCCCTTTTCTTTCTCCAATTCCACTTTGTCCATAATTGGTCTTTGCAACATTTCAGTAAGTACTTCAAAAATTAACTCCAGATGGGTGTGCTGAGCTTTGATAAAATATTGAGTATGTTCTTTGCCAGTATTGGCGTTCATCTCCCCACCAATACCATCTACCAATTCAGTAATAGCCATAGCAGAAGGATATTTTTCTGTGCCTTTGAACAAAAAGTGTTCTAAAAAATGAGATATCCCATTTTCTATAGCAGTCTCACTTCTTGAACCAGTTTTAACAAAAAAATCTACTACCACACTTTCAGAGTCTGTGCTCGGTACTAATAAAACTGTTAAGCCGTTTGGCAAAACTTTTTTAGTGTATTTCATTTAGATGGTATTACTTTTTAAGTCTGTTGGGACTTCCACAAAATAGTTTGGCTTGTCTTTATATAAATAGACTAAATCCTCAATTCTAACTCCTCCGGCCCCAGGCAGGTACACACCAGGCTCAACACTAAATACAGAACCATTTTCTAAAGTGGATGAGGCACTTGGAGAAAGACTTGGTTGCTCGTGAACTTCTAAACCTGTCCCATGGCCCAGCGAATGAATAAACAAATCTCCGTACCCGGCTTTAGTTAAATAATTACGAGCTAACTCATCTGCAGTTTTACCAGCCATGCCACTATGTAAGTTTTGAATGACTAAATTATATGCTTGCTCTACGGCTTCATAAACGGGTTTCATTTTACTAGGTACAGACCTCAGGAAAACTGTGCGTGTAAAATCGCTGCAGTAGCCATTTACTTTAAAACCAAAATCTAAAACAATACTTTGTCCAGCTTTTAAAATATTTTCTCCTGGTCGGTGGTGCGGAATTGCTGAATTTTTACCCCCAGCAACTATGGGGTCAAAGCTAACCTCATCAGCTCCTAGTTCTAAACCCCAAATACGAATATACCTAGCCAAACCTGCCTCAGTCCATTGTTTTTTCTTCAGCTGAGATTTTACTGTCTCGAAAACTTTAGCAGTAATTTGATATGCCAAATCTAACTGTTCAAGTTCTACTTTTTCTTTAAGCTCGCGCAATTGCTCAACTTTGCCCGAAGCAGGAACCATTTTTATTCCTGGTAGTTTGTTTGTTAAATAATTCCAGTCAGCTACTGGCAACACGTCTTCAACTAACAGCTGTTTGGTCTTAACATACTTTTTGATATTGAAAATAAAATCAGATCTTATACCTTTAACCTGCTCTAAACCATTGCCCAAAAAAATAATATCTTTTTTGCTAATGAGTAAATAGCCATCAATAAAATGCTGGCCGGTAAAATAGAAAAGATTTTCTTTCTTAACGACCAACAAAGGTTGAGCAATATTTTTTTGGAGCGCTTTAATTCGCTTCTGATTCATTTATTTTTTTATCCAAGAATGATGCTAATTCAGCAACTGGAATACGTATTTGTTCAGTGGTATTTCGGTCACGAATGGTTACAGTGTCATCTTCTAATGTTTGGAAGTCCACAGTTATGCCATATGGTGTACCTAACTCATCTTGGCTGTAATATCTTTTACCAACATTACCTCTGTCATCCCAGGCCACAGTAAACTTATTTGCTAAAGTGTCATATATGCTTCTGGCCTTTTCTACAAGCTGAGGTTTATTAGCCAGCAAAGGGAAAACTGCAGCTTTAAATGGAGCCAGCTTAGGAGGGAGTTTTAGTAGAACACGTTTTTTGTCCCCTTCCCCTTCTTCTGTATAACTATCTAGCAACACCATAGCTAGCAATCTGTTTATACCAACCGCTGGCTCTATAACATGAGGTAGAAATTTTCGGCCGGTAGTTGGGTCGGTGTATTGCAAATCTTGTCCAGAAAACTCTTGATGTTGTTTTAAATCGTAGTCTGTTCGGTAAGCCAAGCCCCACAATTCTTTAAAACCAAATGGAAAATTATATTCCATATCTTCAGTACGTTTGCTATAAAAGCTTCTCTCTTCATCACCATGTTCACGCCAGCGCAAATTTTCTTCTTTTACAGCTAAATGCGTAGTCACAAATTTCCACATTGC
>CAZQWV010000088.1:0-2984 GCA_964597185.1 uncultured Candidatus Saccharibacteria bacterium | reverse complement strand
GAAACAAAAATGGCCGATACAGGCAAACCAAAAAAAATCTTAATGGTAGAAGACGATGTGGCAATGAGAGAAATTGTCATACACAAGCTTACTACCCATGGATTTGAAGTTAGAGAAGCAGAAGATGGCAAACAAGGCATAGATTTAGCTGTTACAGAAAAGCCAGACTTAATTTTGCTTGACCTTATGCTACCTGAAGTAGATGGATTTAAAGTATTGGAAACTGTTCGTGCCAATCCAGATCCTAAAATCGCTGAAACTCCAATCATCATTTTGAGCAACCTATGGAGCAACAAAGACATTTTGCGAACCAAAGCTTTGAAAGTGCAAGCCTACATGGTTAAAGCTTACTTTACTACAGAAGAAATTTTAGTAAAAATCAATGAAATACTGGCATTAGGCAAAGATGCGCCTAATGCCATCCCTCCTAGCGACAACGGTATTGCTACTCCCCCAGCCCCACCTACAGCGGCTCCAACATCTATATAAATCAAAACTCCCGGCAGGGAGTTTTTTGTTTGTCTATTTTACTATTGGGAAGCTATTTCTCACTAGGCCATTCTTTTTTAAGTTGATTTAGCATATCTACACCATCTTTAATATCAACCCCTCTGCCTAATTCATTTTTATATAGCATAAGCTTTATTTCATTGATAAATGGCAGATCTATACCCATATAATTCATAATTCTAGATTCAGAAAGATCGCTAGGAAAATCTTTCCATTGTTGTGTAGTTTTACTAAAATATTTCATCCCTTCTACAGCACCAATATCTATATTTTGACCAGCATATTTTATGCTTACCATATACAATTGCCAGTGGTCATCGGCATACTGTTTTGGTCCGTATGTTATATATTCCTTGATTTTAGGAATAACTAGCTCAAAATCGTTCTTGTGAATATTTATATCAATATCTGCCAATTCTCTTGTAGAACCGTACATTTCTGCTGCCAATCCACCATCTATTTCAAAAGCAATATTAGATTCTTGTAATATTTGGACTATCCAATGCAAAGCAGATTTGGTATTTCTCATATAATACATTGTATCAAAAAACCCGCCTCTCTAGAATGGCGGGTTTTAAGTGTTTGTTTCTAATAAGCCTTACTAGACTTGTAGAACCTTAGAGAATAGAATCTTTAGCAGCTTTTGCTACACGGAACTTAACAACAGTTTTTGCAGGAATCTGAATAGATTCACCAGTTGCTGGGTTGCGGCCCATGCGAGCATCACGGTGCTTCTTTTGCAATTTACCCAAACCTGGAATGGTGAATTCACCGTTCTTTTTGGTTTCGGTGTAAGCCAATGCAACCAAGGTGTCAATCATTTCACTGACTTCCTTGCGGGTCTTGCCGAGTTTATCGGCTAAGTATTGTAAAGTCTCTGACTTAGTCATAGGTATGTTACCTTTTCATCCTGACCTGTTTTTTGAGGTAGGATTTATTAATATTTATTCTCTTAATAAGAACTATAAAAATCATATAAGGAAACCCCAGTAAAATCAAGCTTTTTTTACCATCTACACAAAAATATCTCTTATTTAAGCCATATTTTATTTTTATATTTAAAGCTTATTTTTGTTTTATTTAATATTTATGAATTTTTGATGAAGCCACCTATACAATAAGCAAATGGGCCGCTCGTCTAAGCAGTTAGGGTATGCCACCGCGGATGGTAAAATCCGAGTGCAAGTCTCGGGCGGTCCACCAACATTATTTGACAATTGCACAGCAATTGGTTAATCTATTTTTACGCGGTGGCAAGTGTAGATATGCACTTGGATTTACCAAATAAAAACTCCCAGCCGGGAGTTTTTATTATTGAGCCAATTCTGCTTGTACAATGTAACGTTGCAACGCTGTTCCTACAGGGTAAGATGTTTGCAGAGTTAGTATTTTCTTGCCATTTGTCTCTTGGCTTAATAAATGTACATCTGTTGTATTAGCAACAAATCTGTTTACTACTTGGTAAACATGCAAACTACCCTGCTCATCGCTTAGTTTAATTTCTGCTTTATCTGCAATATTGGGCAATAACGCAAAAACAGTTTTATAATCCCCTTTCTTAAAGGGGAAGTCAGATGAATGCCCAAATAAATAGACATTGCCAATTTGTCCTGGCTTTGCTGTACCTGGGTAACGCACCACTCCATGTTGTAAAGCTTGCTGAAAATCTGCTTCTGTATTGCCGGCAGACTCAACAACCGGAGCAGTAATGCCTAAGCTTGGTATACTCACTTGATTGGGCTGCGTGAATTGTGTGTCTTGTTGGTTGTCTGTTGCGATTTCAACTTCATTCTGGACAACTGTAACTTCTGGTTTATTGAAAGCATATTTAACTTGCTCCCAAATGTACTTAGCATTGAACAGCAAAAACAGCATAGCTAAGGCAGCTAAAAAAACCACTGCTATGAATAAAGCTCTATTTTTCATAACTTCGTGAGACATAATAAAACTACCTTAATTCAGGTAGTTTTATCATATCACTTATATTATGTTGCAAGCAAAGCTTAGTTAGCTTGTCTGGTTATATAATAACCTGCTCCACCAGCTATTACAGCTGCATACAGCACCATAATCATGAAGGTTGTTCTTTCTTGGCCAGTAACAGGCAATGTGGTTGCTGCACCGAGAACTCTAGGGTTCAATTCAGTATTCTGACCAGATGGCACGTTAGTGGAATCTCCTAATACGGAACCATTATTGTCATTGTTGTTGTTTGATGAGCTTCCGGAACTGCTACTACTGTTACTAGAACTTTCTACGTTACCAAAATCTTTACCTGTTGCATTGAGTGGGTCAATTGCTTGTGCTTGAGCAGACTTGATAAAGAAGCTGGAAATTTTTCCAATTAGCTCTTCGGATTCACAAGTTGCACCACCAACAGCTACTTCATATTCAAAGTCAGATTCAAATGGAGCTGTTTGGTCCCAATTATTTTCTACAGATTCGCGAACTGTATAACATCCAGGAACTAACCC
>CAZQWV010000087.1:0-2997 GCA_964597185.1 uncultured Candidatus Saccharibacteria bacterium | reverse complement strand
CTGTAGAGTATAAAAATCTACCAGTCGATTTATATTATTATATGGACGACATTTGCTACGCATATAGTATTCAAGAATAAGAATATAATTAATCTTGACACACATTTAAAACTGTGCTACAATATCAACATTACATTTGACCAGTGTAAAGGAGACTGAAATTTAAATAAAAGTGTTATTATTATCCATCATTGGATTTAATATAATTTCAGTCTGAATCTCCTTTACACACTTCCTATGGTCATGGTTGGTGATAAAGGAGATTTATTTTTTAATGAAATATTTGAATAGTGGTATCTATTGCATCGTTAATAAAGTCAATGGGAAAAGATATATAGGGCAAGCTGTTGACCTTCTAAAACGTTGGAACTTTGAACATAAAGTCGGGAGAAAAAGTAATGAACATCTTAAACGAGCGATTAATAAATATGGCATTCAAAATTTTGAATTTATTGTTCTAGAATACTTGCCAGCTAAAAAAGAAGTTCTTATAGACGCTGAACAGAAATGGTTAGATTTTTATTTTAAGAATGGAAATGGTAATAGGCTATATAATATTTGTCCAAACGCAGAAACCTTATTAGGGGTTAAAAAGACTAAAGAAGATATTGAAGGAATTATAAAGCGTAATAGTAAAAAGGTCTTTCAGTTTGATTTAGAAGGTAATTATATTTGTGAGTGGGAATCAGCAAAACAAGCCGAAGATAAACTAAAAATTAATAACACTCATATTTGCAACTGTCGCATTGGAACTAGGTTGTCAGCAGGTGGATTTATTTGGTTATCAGAAAATAATACGATTCTAGCAAAAGAGAAAGCATTACAACTAAAACAACCTATTCTACGCTCAGATAGTAGAAAGGTTATAATGATTGATAAAATAACCAACGAGCCATTGCAAGAATTCTTTTCAATACGATATGCAGAAGTTTATCTTGGTATTACTAATTCTGGTGGCAAAATCAATCAAGTTATTGTCGGTAAAAGAAGTTCTGCTTATGGGTATAAGTGGAAATTAGTTGAAGAATAAAAAAGAGAGAGATATTTCTATCTCTCTCTTTTATCTTTAATCAGCTAAGATTAAGAACTTGACCACGCAACTTTTGATTGAAGTGTACAAGCTGTAACGTTAGAAATTTTCCCGCTAAGTTGTGGTGCCAATAGAATTAAACCAAGTTCCATTTTAGCCTGAACCAAAAAACAGAAGCCGTTATGACGTGCTGTAACAAGCTTCATGCCCCCGTCAACGAACCCGTGTAGGCTCCCTAGCCCACCAGGAATAGGTTCAAGTGCGTTAGTTAACTCACGGTAATCCGCAGATTCCCAAAATAACACTGGTTGACCTTCTACTGTCAAAGGTAGGAAGTAAATATCACCAGTGTTGCTATACGGAGCAGCGCTACCAGTTTGAGCAATCGGCATACTATCATCAAGGATGACCATATAAGTACGACCGTTGACATTCAAACGCATTGACGATTGAAGTTGTTGACGAATTGTAGCAATACCCATGTCATTCACAACAACTGAAACGTTGTTATTCATAACAGAAGCGCCACCAGCCAAAACAGTTCCACCATCACCAAGCATTTCGTATGGAAGGTACTTTACCAAAGCTGCCCAGTGTGTTGGGTGCATTACCCAAACCCATTCGACGTTTGTGTAGCCTTGTAACGAAGCTTTTTGAGTGATTGTATCTTCCAACTCCGTCATATAACCATATAGACCTAGACCTGTGTTGCTATTTGCAGCACCGATACAAGTTGATTCAAAGTCCTTAATATCAGAATTCAATTCAGCCTTATTTGTACCAGTAACGTTTGTCTTAGTTCCATAGTCATCTGCAACTAGGAATTCCATGCCCCAAAATTGCTTTGCACCACCGTTAGCAGTATTCAAAGCACCGTTAGTTGGGTCGCCTGACCAGAATTGCTTAAGGACTTCTTGCTGCAATCCACGAGCGATTAATTGAAACTGACGACGAACAGCCGCTTGTGACATGAAAGCTTGATTATCTTCCATTCCTGTTGGAACACCAGCAGAAACGCCACGAACATCACCAACGATATACAAATCAGTTGCAATACCGTTGTGATAACGTTGAATAATCTTGTCCATTTCCAAAGTTTGTGACTTTAGAGAAACACGACCTTTTTCAACTTCGATAAAAGCAGCGCTTAAGTTGCCGACCATTTGTGGGTCATCGCAAGGATAACTTGGCAATGAACCAGACGGGTCTGCAATGTCTGTCAAGTACCCATACATGCTCTTTTGTGTATTTCTACGAATTACGGGAATACGATTACCCAAAGCACGTTTAGGGGTAATAGTAACGTTCATAACTGGACGTTCTAGCATACAGTTAGCGAACAAGCCACCTTCAACATATAGCAACTGAGCAGCGTTGGTATTACCAACGGCTTTCTTTAGAACGTCAAAGGCATCACCATCAGTAACACCAGCAGGAACGAAAGTATTACGAACTTGGTCGTTGTAAGACTTTAGAACCACATCAGCATATCCACTCATTTAAATTTTTCTCCTGTTATTTATTTAACTAAAAATTAAAATCCAGCCAAGACGTTAGCAGGGTCGCCAGCGGTAGTGACTTTCTTTTCTTTAACGATTGTTTCAAGTTGTTCGACATTTTCTACAACGACATCGCCAGTTTGTTCTGACGAATTAGAGCCACCGAATTCCTTTTTAAGCATTTCAGCGACAGCAGCAGCAGGCATAAAGTCAGATGCACCAAAGAAAACATTTTCCATTTGGTTATAAGCCTTTTGTACGACTGGTGCTTGTGGTGTGTTTGCCTTAGCAGAAAGTTCAGCAATTTGTGCTTGCAATGGGGCAACTACGGCTGAATTATAATCCTTCAAAGCAGTAACGATTGCATCTGCAATGCCTTTTTGGATAACAGCCATCATATCTACAGGGGTTGGTTCTGTTGTAGCAGATGGTGTTTCAGTAACAACTGGTTCTGCAACAACTTCTTCT
>CAZQWV010000086.1:0-2999 GCA_964597185.1 uncultured Candidatus Saccharibacteria bacterium | reverse complement strand
ATGCATGGCTACATGCGTATGTACTGGGCCAAGAAAATATTGGAATGGACCAAGAGCCCTAAAGAAGCTATGACCATAGCCATTTATTTAAATGAGAAATACGAACTAGATGGCCGTGACCCAAATGGTTATGCTGGCATAGCCTGGTCTATTGGGGGAGTACACGACCGAGCCTGGTTTGAACGTCCAGTATTTGGCCAAATCCGCTACATGAATGCCAATGGCTGCAAAGCCAAATTCTATACTGAGAGTTATATTAAGAAGTGGACTAGTTAACTTTAACTTTCCTTGAACCCCGATTTGGTAACCTTGTTTGGTGGGCCCAGTCTGGGTACAAGGCACATCTTGACAGTGTTGCCTTGGGGGTTCGATTCCCCTTGGGTCCGCCAATAATTTAGAAAGATTTTAGAAAAATCGTTGACACGTACAACTCAAGACGTTAAACTTAAAGGGTCAAGATGTGCCTAATTGTACCCTTGTAAGTACAAGGCTTCACAAAAAATCCGCTCTGTTTCCAGGGCGGTTTTTTAAATTCTTGTGGATAACCTGGGGCTAAAATCCAGGTTTTTTCAAAATCGCTCATAAATAAGAGATTTTGCTAAAACACTACATCTAGTATATAATATGGAAGTGAGATACTAGATGTAGTATCAAACAGGGTTCGTAGAAACAAAAATAAACCCCAAAAGCCTAAGGCTTACGCCACCGGTTTCCATAGGTTTCAAGTTTTCTAGATAAATTCTATAATTATCGGCTTTTTAATGCGCTGTCCAAATTGTGAAAATTCAGATACCAAAGTGTTAGATTCCAGGCCGGCAGAAGAAGGCACTGCCATTCGGAGACGCAGGGAATGTGACAAATGCAGCTTCCGGTTCTCTACTTACGAAGAAATTGAAATTTTAGACTTGGTAGTCATAAAGCACGACGGTAGTAGACAAGCTTACACCAGAGAAAAAGTAGAGCGGGGAATAAAGAGAGCTTTTGAGAAAAGAGAGCATACCGACCAAACCTTCCGTAAAATTATTTCTGCAGTTGAGCAAGATATTCAGAAAAAAGCTTCTGGCGGAGAAATAGACAGCACAGCCATTGGAGAATTTGTCATGAAACGCATTAAGAAAGTAGATAAAGTTGCTTACATTCGGTTCGCCAGCGTATACAGACAATTTGAGGATGTTGATGAGTTTAAAGAAGCTCTACAAAAATTATAAGTTTGAAATTAAATAACAATAACAAATAAATTAACTAGTAACAAAAATGTCGCAAATCCACGAAAACCTCCAAACCCGCAGTAAGAACGCTCTCTCCGAATTGGGAGAAAAAATCTTTTTAGACCGCTATGCCATTAAAGATGCTAAAAAAGAAACTTTAGCTGTTGGTGATACTGTAGTGGTGTGTGTCAACTTAAAAACTGGGCAAAGAGAAATTGCGACTGTAGAAAGCATAGACGAACAAACCAAAGAGGTCCAAGTAAAATTGCGCGATGGTATGGTAGAAACCCATACTATTGAAAACGTAGACAAGCCAATAGAAACTGTGCCAGAACAAATGTTTGAACGCATTGCTCAACACATTGCTAGCGTGGAAAAAACCCCAGATAAGCAAGTAGAGTGGCAAGAGAAGTTTCGTGAGGTCATGGATGACTGGAAGTATGTTCCAGGTGGACGCATTTACACTGGTGCTGGTACTGGTCAGAACTTAACTTTTTACAACTGTTACGTTATCCCATCTCCTAAAGATAGCCGTGGTGGCATCATCGATACTCTAAGCCAAATGGCTGAAATTATGTCTCGTGGTGGGGGAGTAGGTATCAATGTATCATCTTTGCGCCCTCGTTACGCCTATGTTAAAGGGGTAAATGGCCGTTCTTCAGGGTCTGTATCTTGGGCTTCCTTGTATTCATTTGTAACAGGACTTATTGAACAAGGTGGCAGCCGCCGTGGTGCTTTGATGCTTATCTTAAATGTTTGGCACCCAGATGTAGTTGATTTTATTAATGCTAAAAAAGAAGCTGGGAAAATTACCAATGCGAACATTTCTGTTGGCGTAACCGATGACTTCATGGAAGCTGTAAAAAATGATGCAGCTTGGGATTTGGTTTTCCCAGATACCTCCGACCCACTTTACTCTGAAAAATGGAATGGTGACTTAAAAGCATGGCGCGCTTTGGGTGGTAAAGTTATTACTCATAAAACTATGCCAGCCCGCGATATTTGGGATAACATTATTTCTTCTGCTTGGTCTAGCGCTGAACCTGGAGTTTACTTCATAGACAAAGCCAACCACTATTCCAACTCTCACTACTACGCTCAATTGCAATGTACTAACCCTTGTGGTGAACAACCATTGCCAGCTTGGGGAGTTTGTAACTTAGGACATGTAAACTTGTCCCGTCACTTGAATGCAGAAAATAATGATGTAGATTGGAACAGCTTAAAAACTACTGTGCAGTATGCTGTACGTTTCCAAGACAATGTTATTGATGCCACCCCATACTTCTTTGAAGAAAACCGAGTTCAACAAATGAGCGAACGTCGTATTGGCATGGGTACTATTGGTTTAGCAGAAATGTTAATTCGTTTAGGTATTCGTTATGGTAGCGAAGAAGGAGTTGCTTTCATAGATAAGCTTTACCAGTTCATTGCAGTGACTGCTTATGAAACTTCTGTAGAGTTAGCTCGTGAAAAAGGAGCTTTCCCGCGTTTTGAAGCAGAAAAGTTTTTACAGTCAGGGTTTATGCAAAGCATGCCAGAGTACATTCAAAACTTAGTTCGCCAATACGGCATTCGCAACGTTACTATTTTAACTCAAGCTCCAACTGGAACTGTTGGAACTATGGTAGGAACATCTACTGGTATTGAACCATTCTTTTCTTGGACTTACTTCCGTAAGAGTCGCTTGGGAGTTCACCAAGAACATATTAAGCTAGCTAAAGACTGGTTAGATGAACATCCAGGCGAGGAGTTGCCAAATTACTTTGCAACAGCTATGGAACTGGAGCC
>CAZQWV010000085.1:0-3019 GCA_964597185.1 uncultured Candidatus Saccharibacteria bacterium | reverse complement strand
GGTTACATAAGACTAGTTACCGATAAACAACTGGCTGAGGTAAAAGAGTTTGCACAATATGGACCAGAGCCACTAAGCAAAGAGTTTACACTAAAGCTTTTCATTGAACAGATGAATAGAAGATCTAAAACTTCTGTAAAGCAAGCTTTGCTCGATCCGAAAGTTGTGGCTGGTATAGGAAATATTTATTCAGATGAGATTTTATTTCATGCCAAAGTAATGCCAACAAGAATGGTGGGTAGCTTATCTGAAAAAGAGTTAGAGGCTATATACCAAAATATTTCTCCTGTGTTAAAAACAGCCATTAAACATAAAGGCTCTAGTGTGGGAGATTTTATTCGCACAGATGGCAAATGGGGGAGCATGGGTAAACATCATTTTGTATATGGGCGCAAAGGGCAACCATGCAAGCATTGTGGTACAATAATAAAAAGCGTTAAATTGGGCGGACGTACCAGCTGTTATTGTCCCAAAGACCAAAAATAAATGGATAAAGCAAATACTCTTGGTATTACGATAGGGGTTGGGGTGGTGGTTTTTGTGGTAGCTTTAGCTATTTTCGATTTAACAGGGCAAACCTTACCTCAGTCAGTAAGTCATAATTCTGTTGCTTGGGGTGTTTGTAAAGAAATTGGCAAAGTTCAAAAGACAGACAATACCATAACAAGCTGCATACTTCATGGCTACGAATTTTTTCCACCACAAAGTTTAACCAAATAAACCAAATCATATGACAGAAGATATACAACAAAAAACAGATAGAGAGTTGTTAGAAGAAATACACGAGCATACTAGAAAAACTCGCAACTACATTATGTGGCAGCTCATTATTACTGTTGCTTTAGTTGTACTTCCTTTATTACTCATGGCATTCATTATTCCTACTTTGCTGAGCGGTTTTAGTTCAGCATTGGGAACAGGAGTTCTCTAATATGACAGATGAACGTTGGGATGAATTAGTAGAAAATATGCAAAGCCAAGGCCAAGTAGAGCTTACTACCGAGCCTTTGTATCATGAATCTGCTATGGGCAGAGAAGAGGCTGGCACCCAAGATATATTAGTATTCAAACGCGCAGGCAATACATACAAGGTCGTACGTGAAAACAAGCCAGTAGTATTGGATAAAAAAATGTTTTATTCTCACCGCCAAGGCGATACAGCCCGAACTGAATACAAACTTTCTGACACAGAAATGAGTCATAAAGTAAAAGTTTATCGCGAAATAGATATAGACGAGTGGGAAGAGTTAAGTGCAGACAGTTTAGGTTTATGATAGACAATACAGATTTACCCGACCGCATATTGGCAACTTTGCGGTTTTTTGATTTGCAAGAGTTACCTTTAACCCATTATGAAATATGGAAATATTTGCTAGACACCCCACAGCAAATGAGTTTAGTCATAGATGACCACTATGAGTTAAAAAATGTAATTGAAACTGAACCTAGGGTTGGATTACAAGATGTGCTTCAGTACATAGCACAGCTTACTCAGCAGGGACAAATTGAAACAGACAAAGGGTTTTATGCAATGCCAGGTAGAAAAGACCTAATTGCCACTAGGCTAAGTAATTATGGCAACGGCCTAGTTCGAGAAAGAAGAGTTCGCCGCTATTTAACTTTAGCCAAACATTTGCCTTTTATGCGTGGTATTGCTCTCGCTGGCTCTCAGCCGTTGGGGCAACAAAGACCAACTAGCGATATAGATTTGTTCATTATGACTGACTCTAAATTTATGTGGTCAGGCAGAACTTTTCTTACAGCATATTTCCAACTTTTAGGCATGAGACGGCACGGTAAAAAAATTGCAAATCGATTTTGTCTAAACCATTACTTGGCTAAACCTAGGGAAGTAGATGCAGAAAGAAATTTGTATAAAGCCATGGAATATTTAAAACTGCGCCCAGTGGTGTATGGGCAAACTATTTTAAAATTTCAACAAGCCAATGCAAAATGGATGAAAATCTTTTTCCCTAATTTAGATTTTACAAAACCTACCCAGCAACAAAGTCAGAGCAAATTTCAAAAAGCACTAGAACAAATATATATTGCTTTAGGTGGTCACTATATAGAGCAAAAACTGGGAGCATGGCAGCTGGCCAGAATTCGTCAGGATAAATTTATTTTTGTCAGAGAAGACGAACTGTCTTTTCACCCAGAAAGCAAACATGAAGCTTTACTGTCCGGATTTTTCAAACTCCATAAATAGTATTACTGGGTAACGATGCAGTCTGTACTCCAGTTTTGAACCAGTGGTTTCCTGTATACATTCTAAGTCTTCGTATTTTTTCAACACAAACCCAGTAGCAATGGCGTTGTTTAAATGTTCAGAAAGTTTGTAAAAATAATTAGTTAGTACAGAGTCTTGGTAATGAAAAGCTCTGTCTTGTTTTGCAAACCAGTGGTAAGGCTTAACTACCAGCTCTGCTTGCCTGCGAAGTAACCAACCCCAGAAGCCTCTTTTCCAGCTGCCCACAGGGTAACCGTAATAGGGGTTCACTATGGCCATGAGCAATTTGCCTTTTGGTTTTAAAATGCGATTAAATTCTGTAAAAGTTTTCATTTGGTCTTCTATGTCGTGGGCTGCCATGCTAAATATGACAACATCAAACTGGTCATTGGAGTAGGGAAGTGTTTGGTTTAAATCTGCATGAACAATACTAAGTTCAGGATAAGTTTTTTTGGCGTAATCAATAAAAAAAGTTGAGCCATCGCAACTTTCAATATTAGGGAAATTTGGTTTCAATCTGGCAGACACCCAACCTGTCCCACATGCTGCATCTAAAATAGCAGCAGACTGAGCTTGATTTGCTAACGAAGTTTGCACAGCTTTAAAAATAACTTCCTGCTGAGTTTTTCCAGATTTAGATTGCAAGAAATTCATAAACTTGTTTGAACCTTGCTCTGTGTTGTAGCTGTCTTTTGCTCTCATAATTAGATAAGCCTATTATAGCATTAATATATAACCTTTATTATTTGGGGGATTTGACATGAAACCCAAAATTTCCTAAAATCCATT
>CAZQWV010000084.1:0-3025 GCA_964597185.1 uncultured Candidatus Saccharibacteria bacterium | reverse complement strand
TAGTATCTAAGGGTCGTACTGCTGGACGTAACAACAGTGGTAAAATTACTGTTCGTCATCGTGGTGGCGGTGCACATAAAAAAATTCGTGTAATAGATTTTTCTCGTATTGATCGTAAAGATATTCCTGGTAAAGTAACATCTGTTGAATACGATCCAACTCGTACAGCTTTTATTTCTTTGATTTCTTACCGTGATGGTGTAAAGCGTTATATTTTGACCCCACAAGGAATGAAAGTAGGAGATGTAGTAGCTTATGGTGAAAAGTCTGAAATTTTGCCTGGTAACCGCTTGCAATTGCAACATATTCCATTAGGTACTATTGTTCATGATGTAGAGCTTATCCCAGGACAAGGTGGAAAAATTGCTCGTAGTGCTGGAGCTGGAATTATTTTACAAAACGTTGAAGCAGGATATGCTGTGTTAAAAATGCCATCTGGTGAAATTCGCAAAGTTCGTGAAACTTGCAGCGCCAGCATTGGTCAGTTAGCAAATGCAGATTGGATGAATGTTAGAATTGGTACAGCTGGACGCAAACGCCATATGGGATGGAGACCATCTGTTCGTGGTAAAGTTATGAACCCTGTAGATCACCCTCATGGTGGTGGAGAAGGTAGCAACCCTATTGGTATGAAGTATCCGAAAACTCCATGGGGACGTCATGCTTTGGGTGTTAAGACTCGTGATCCGAAGAAGTACAGTGAAAAGTCAATTATTCGCCGAAGAATTAAGAAATAATTATGAGCAGAAGTTTAAAAAAGGGTCCTTACATAGATCCTCGCATTCTCAAAAAAGTAGCAAATGCTAAGCCTGGTGACCAAATTAAAACATGGTCCCGTGCTTGTGCTATTTCCCCAGAAATGATTGGTTTTACATTCTTGGTTCATAATGGCAGAGTTCACATTCCTGTATTTGTTACTGAAAACATGGTAGGTCACAAACTTGGAGAATTTGCTTTAACTCGTAAGTTTAACCGTCACGGTGGTAAGATGGCAAAAGAACAAGAAGCAGCAGCACAAGCTGCAGAAAAAGCTCGATTACAAGCAGCAGCTAAGAAATAGTTAATTTAAAGTATGGCCAAAGAAATTACACAACAGAATAATAAGCTTGTCACTGCATCCGCTAAAGGGTTGCATCTTTCACCACGAAAAATGCGCTTAGTAACTAACTTAGTTAAAGGTATGCGTGTTGTAGATGCAATGAATCAGTTACGATTCACCAATAAGAAAGGTGCTTTGTACATGGGCCGTTTGTTGCGCTCCGCTGTTGCTAATGCTGAAAATAATTTTTCTATCCCAGCTGAGAATTTGTATGTAAAAACTGTAACTTGTGATATGGGTCAAACCATGAAGCGTTACTTCCCAAGAGCTCGTGGCAGCGCTTTCATTATCCGCCGCAAACTATCTTCTGTTAATGTAATATTGGAAGAACGTCCAGGACAAGCTAAGAAGTCCCGCTTTACTATTGCTAAACCAGTTAAGAAAGAAAAGGTAACCCCAACAGTAGAACAAAGCATTGGAGTTCCAGAAAATGGTCCAGAAGTAAAAATGAATGACAAAGTGAAAGCTCCGGCAACTCAGCCGAGCAATGTAGAAAACGATAAGTCGGTACTGGAACAAAAAACCGGTCCGGAGAACTTAGCTAAATAAATATATGGGAAATAAGATCAGTCCAACAAGTTTACGTTTAAAGATTACTGACACCTGGAAATCCAAGTGGTTTTCTAAAGCGCACTATGCAGATATGCTTCAAGAAGATGTTCGCATTCGTGAGTATTTGGAAACCCATTTGAAAAAGGCAGGTTTGGCTCGTATTGATATAGAGCGCTTAAATGACGGCACTATTACTGTATTGATTAAGACCAGCAAGCCAGGCTTGCTTATTGGTCGCAGCGGTGCTGGAGTTGAAGAATTGAAGAAGAAAGTTCTTTCTAAATTGAAAATTAAGAAAGAGATCAAAGTTGTGGTAACTCCTGTCAAAGATAAAGACATGAATACCCAAGCTCAAATTATTGCTAACTCTATTGCTGAACAGTTAGAAAAACGTGCTGCATTCCGCAGACTTATGAAACAGACTTTAGAGCAAGTTATGCAAGCTGGAGCCAAGGGTGTAAAAGTTGCTGTTAGCGGTAGGTTAAATGGAGCTGAAATTGCTCGTACAGAACAAGTTTCTGCAGGGAAAATTCCTTTACACACTTTGCGCGCAGACATTGATTTTGCTAGAAGTACTGCATTCACTACTTACGGAACTATTGGTATAAAAGTTTGGGTTTATAAGGGTGATATTTTTAACGAAGATAAGTAATAAGATATGTTAATTCCAAAGAAAGTCAAACACCGCAAACATCATCGCGGTCATAACAAGGGAAAATCTAGCGCTGGCAATGAAATTGCTTTTGGTAATTTTGCTTTGAAAGCCATAGAAAGTTCTTGGGTAACAGCACGACAAATAGAAAGTGCTCGTCGTGCCATGACTCGCTCTATTCAACGTGGTGGAAAAATTTGGATTCGCATGTTCCCAGATAAACCAGTAACTCTTCACGGTAATGAATCTCCGATGGGTGGAGGAAAAGGTGCAGTATCTCATTTTGTGGCAGTAATTAAAAAAGGCCGCATCATGTTTGAAATGGATGGAGTAACCCACGCTCAAGCTAAAGAAGCTATGCGTTTAGCCAGCCACAAACTTCCAGTTAAGACCCGCTTTATAACCAAAGAAGATTAAAGCCATGAAATATTCTGAAATTATTGTAAAAAATGAATCTGATTTAAAGAAAGAACTAGCTGCAAAGCGAGCTGAATTAGCTGAGTACAAAACTAAGTTACGTTTGGCTCAAACTAAGAAAGTGAAAGAATACAGAACTTTGCGCAAAGATATTGCCCGCATTATGACCGCTTTAGCGGAAAAATCAATTGTCAATTATGTTGAGTAAACCTATGGAAAATACTACCCCTAAAAAACAGCAAATGACCGGAACAGTTGTATCCGTCAAAATGGATAAAACCGTTGTTGTTAAAGTTGAACAGAAG
>CAZQWV010000083.1:0-3029 GCA_964597185.1 uncultured Candidatus Saccharibacteria bacterium | reverse complement strand
GCAGACAAACTGGTGTTTTCACCTAGCACAGTTCGTGGTTTAGATTATTATACTTGGATGGTTGCTGAAGTGGTGCTAAAAGATAACCCAGAATTTGGATCCATTGCTGGCAGCGGCCGTTACGATAGTTTGCTTTCTACTTTTTCTACAAACAGTGTGCCTGCTGTAGGTATGAGCATTGGAGTAGATAGATTGTTTGAAGCTTTGGTAAACATGGGCAAGGTGCCAAAGGCAGGTGTGGCTAAAGTGATGGTGCTTAACTTAGATGAAAATTTAACTCAGGATTACGCAGAATTGGCTACTAATTTAAGAGCCAAAGGGGTAACTGTTGAGGTGTACTACCAAACTGTGAAGTTAGACAAGCAGTTTAAGTATGCCGAAAATAAAGGTATTGAGTATGCTTTGCTCATGGGAGTAGATGAGAAAGAACAAGGCGTAGTACAGCTTAAGAACTTGGGTACGAGAGAGCAAGTTACTGTGGCAGTAAATGACTTGGCTGGCGCGCTATAAGTTTTATTTAATTTCGCTTTAATAAAATTTGAACCACTGTTTGCTAGGCTAGGCTTATGCCTCCTAGTAAACAGTTGGTTTTGTATTGTTTGAGTTTTTTAGCCGGAGTGTTTTTGTTGTCGTTCAATGAATCTAGCTGGTGGGTATTTAGTGTGCCTATAAAAACTGTGGCAGGTTTTGGAATTGGTTTATGTCTCATTGGGGTTGTGGGGTACTTTTATGTAAGGTTGCAACGTGCCCATGAATCACCCCAAAGTAGGGTGTATAAGTCTAGTATGAAGTTTGTGGTTTTGGCTATGTTAGTGTTATGTTTTTGTGTTGGTATCTGGCGGCAAATTTCTGCTAGACAAAACAGTGAGTTTACCCAGCAGTTGAACACCAAACAGCAATGGGAAGGTGTAGTTGTTCAGTATACCGATGTGAGGCTATCTAGCCAACAACTCACAGTTAAGTTAGATGGGTTTAGTCAAAATATTTTAGTTATCACTGATCCAGATAGAGACATTCGTTACGGTGACCGCTTGTGGTTAGTAGGAAAGTTAACTGAAGCAGAACAATTTGCTAATTCGGATTTTAATTACGGTGAGTATTTGAAGATGCATCAGGTCTATGCGCTTATGCGGCGACCACAAGTTGCTGTGCTCCATAGAGGAGAGGGGAACTTGCTCATGTCTGGGTTGTTTAGTATTAAGCGTAAGGTTGTAAAAAGAATTCAACAACATGTGCCAGAACCGCAAGCATCTTTGCTGATAGGGATTTTGATTGGTGCTCAGAAAACAGTTCCAGAAGAAGTAGTGGAGCAGTTTAACAGAACAGGGCTGAGTCATATTGTGGCTGTGTCTGGTTACAACATTAGTATTATTATTCTCTCTTTGGGATTTTTGGGTCAGTGGCTAGGACGAAAATGGGGGTTTGTTATTTCATTTATTATTATTGTGGGGTTTGTGGTGCTAACAGGAGCCAGTCCTTCCATTGTTCGCGCTGGGATAATGGGGACGTTGCTACTTTTGGCTGGGTTGTTAGGCAGGCCGTATGCCATAACTCCAAGCTTGGTCGTGAGTGCAGCTTTGATGGTTGTTGTGAATCCTAAAATTTTGTTGTGGGACAAAGGGTTCCAATTGTCTTTTGCCGCGACTGCTGGAATTGTTTATGTTTTACCTTACTTAGAAATTTGGTTTGATGATTGGCCAGATTGGTTAGAAATAAAATCTATTTTGCTTGGAACTTTTGCTGCTACTTGGTTTACCTGGCCAATTTTAGTAGAAGGTTTTGGCCGGTTGAGCTTGGTAGCCCCATTAGCTAATTTGTTAGTTTTACCAGTCATACCTTGGCTTATGTTATTAGGTTTCTTAGGGTTGTTGCCAGTGGTTGGGCCTGGCTTTGCTTTTGTGGCCAACTTAATTCTTATCTATATAACCAAAACATTAGAACAGTTGTCATCTTGGCAGTGGGCTTCGGTGGATGTGACAAGCTCACTTTGGTTGTTTTTAGCTTGCTTGGGTTTAAGTATGAGTAGTTTTATATTTCTGCGGGTAGCTTGCTTTGCTAAACGAAAGTCTGGAAAATTAAATAATGATAAAGGGCCACATGGCCTGGCCAATCAAACAGACAGCCAATATAACCGCTTTTCTTGATAATAATGAGAGTTTTTGGTAGTATGAGTGAGAAATATTACTAAACAAAACATAATGGATCAAAAAAATATAATTATTATAGTAGCAGTTGTAGTAGTGGCTGGCTTGGCTCTGTGGGGAGTTTCCCAAATTGGCAAAGCACCACAAAATTCTGCTAACGGAAATTCTAATTCTACTATGCAAGATAATGCACAGACTAACACAGATTCAGCAATACCAGTAAACAACAGTCCGGTAAATAGCGAAGATGAAGTAGCTAACAATGATTGTAAGCCGAACTTTAACCCAGAAGTTTTGAAAGAAGCTAAAGCTCCTACAGAACAGTTTGTAACTTTCACTGTAAAAAACTTTGGATCTTTCAAAGTTGAGCTATTTTCTAAAGATGCTCCCAAGGCTAGTGAAAATATGGCTCGTTTAGTTAAAGCTGGGTACTACAACTGTATTACTTTCCATCGTGTTGCAAAAAACTTTGTTATTCAAGCTGGTGACCCAACAGGTACAGGTCGCGGAGGGCAAAGTGCTTTTGGTGGACCTTTCGCCGATGAGTTAAATCCTAACACTCCTAGTTTCAAAACAGGGTACGTTAAAGGAACTCTAGCAATGGCAAATAGCGGACCAAACACCAATGGTAGCCAATTCTTCATCACTTTGGCTGATGTTAACCAAGCTCTAAGTAAGAGTTACACTATTTTTGGTAAAGTTGTTTCTGGCCAAGAAGTGGTAGATAAAATTGGACAAGTAGAAGTTGAACCAGGAATGTTTGGTACAGGGGATGGAGCACCTCTTACCCCGGTAGTTATTGAAAAAGCCGAATTGAGCGCAAATTAATTAATTTACAATATATAAGTAACAAGAGTATATGAAACATATCAAAGAACAGAAAAC
>CAZQWV010000082.1:0-3060 GCA_964597185.1 uncultured Candidatus Saccharibacteria bacterium | reverse complement strand
AAGTAAATTGTTTTCCATTGCTACATTGCACTACTGAAGCATCTGCATCTACCACTTTTTTAGGATAATACTGTGTGTTATTTTTGTTAATAAAAAACCAAGATATTCCCAAAAATGACAGTAAAAATATAGCTTGTAGTAATCTATACCACCAATAATTATTTAAGTCAGCAAAAGTCATGGCTACACTCCTGGGCTTTTCTTGTGACAGTCAGTAACTGTCTGGAAAGCGTGTCCAACGTTAAAGACTTTCTGTTCATCCCACTGTTTACCCATTATTTGAAGTCCTACTGGCATTGGCGTGCTTCCACCATCTGTAGGCAAAGAAAAACCACAAGGCACAGACACAGCAGGTAACCCGGCCAGAGAAGATGGGATGTTAAGCTGGTCTGCAATGTAACCAAACAAAGGGTCGCTAGCAGCTTTACCTAAAGTTAAAGCCACATTTGGACTGGATGGAGCTACTAGCACATCTACTTTCTTAAATACCTCTTCAAATTCATTCAAAATCAACCGTCGGACTTTTTGAGCTTTTTTGTAATACGCATCATAGTAACCAGCGGACAAAACATATGTTCCAGTTAAAATTCTACGTTTAGCTTCATCACCAAAACCTTCCGCTCTGCTTTTTTCGTACACTTCCAATAAATCTTTAGCTTCAGTACTGGTGTGGCCATAACGAATACCATCGTAACGAGCCAGGTTAGAGCTAACTTCGCTAGGGCAGACAATGGCATAAACCAATGAGCCGTACTTGGTGTTTGGTAAGCTAACTTTCACTAACTCTGCGCCAAGTTTTTCTAACTCTGCAATGGCAGACATAACTGACTGTTTTACTCCGTCTTCCATTCCGTCAACAAAATATTCATCTGGTACCCCAATTTTCAAACCTTTAATATCAGTATTTAAATTGGAAAAATAATTTTCAACTGCAACGGGTCCAGTAGTGCCATCTTTAGGGTCTTGCCCAGAAATACTTTGAGCAATTAAAGCTAAATCTTCTACACAGCGAGCCATGGCTCCAGGGCTGTCTAATGAAGACCCCATAGCAATAACACCGTAACGACTAACTCGTCCATAGGTTGGTTTCCATCCAGATATACCTGTTAGGCTGGCTGGCTGGCGAATACTACCACCAGTTTCCGTGGCTAATGCCCAAGGAGACAAGCCAGCTGCTACACTACTGGCAGAACCACTAGATGACCCTCCTGGCATGCGAGCTTTGTCCCATGGATTTTTGGTTGGTCCATATGCAGAGGTTTCACCAGAAGAGCCATGTGCAAACTCATCTAAATTGGTTTTACCTAAAATGACACCATATTGCTGTTTTACTTTAGCTACAGCTGTGCTGTCGTATGGAGGAATATATTTGTCTAAAATTTTAGATGCTGCTGTGGAGCGAAGTCCTTGAGTACAAAACAAATCTTTTACTGCATAGGGAATACCGCATAATGCTGGGTTCTCGCCTGGGCTAGCAATATAGCTGTCGGCAATTTCTGCTTCTTTTAAAGCAGATTCTTCGTTAATGGTGATGTATGCGTTCAGCTCGGGGTTTTGTTGTTTGATTCTATCTAAAAAATATTCCGTCAATTGTTTTGACGAAACCTCTTTGTTATCTAACTTTTTTCTCAGTTCTGCAAGACTACAATTTTCCCACATCATAAAATAGATTTTACTTTATAATAACCATCTTTAGTTTCTGGAGAGTTGGACATAATTTCTTCTCTATTGTCTGCTAAGACTGCGGTGTCTGGGCGAAGAACATTTTCCAAGCCTGTTACTGAACTAACTATATCTAACCCTTCAGTATCTACTTTTTCTAAATCTGCCACATAGTCCAATACTGAAGACAACCCTTTCTGAAATTTTTCAATTTCTTCGGGCTTTATTTCAATACGAGCTAATTTAGCTATTTTTAAGACTTCTTCTGTTGTTAACATAGCTTAATTATATAGAAATATGGGTAAAAAAACAAAAGCACAAAGTTACTACGAAAGTTTCTTTGTGCCTTGTTGTTGTATTGCTTTTGTGAGAGAGAAATGATGTGTTTTTCGTCTTTAGAAAAGACAGAAAGTGCGAGGCTTGTTCAAGCTTGCTCGCTTGCGAGGTTTCCAGTCGGGTATGACCAACTGGGAATTTTGTGCCTGCTGGTTTGTGTTTGCGGGCATGTAGGTTTCGGTGTTACTGTCCGAAGTTGCTACGGAGGCTGCACCGACTGCGGCTGCCATTGCCTTCGCTTCTTCTTTTTTCGCTTTTTTGCACGGGTATTTCAACCCTAAGCCCTTTTTTCTACATTTTGAACATCTTAGCCGAGATTCAAACCCAGTCCTTCTTGAACCTTCTTGGTAGAAGGTGTGGTGCGATTCGTGGACCTGAAAAAAATCTTCTCCACCAGTTTCAGTTAGCTCATTTTCATTCATTTCTGTAAATCTCCTATTCCATTCCAAAATGTTCTTCGTCGGTTTGACCCCACAAAGAACGAGCCTCAACAGTGTTACCACTGTCACCACCAACCTTGGAAACATTACTGTTCGCAGGTTTACTTTCTTCGTCGGCGACTTCTGTGCCGACATCGTCCCCTACAGGCTTTTTTGCCATGTAGGATTTTTCTAGCCAATGTTGTGGCATATCTATTCTCCTCTCAAAAATAAATTTTTCCCCCTTGTTCTTGGTGGTGAACTGTCTGTATTAGCACAGTTTGCCTTTTTTGCTTGGAACTGCTTCCTCACAAAAGAAAAATCGCTACTTGGTTTAGACCAGAGTAGCGATTTTACGTTTATGTAGAAGTTTGTTCGTCTATATTCTACTGTTTCATATTCGCTACTCTTTGATCACATGCCAAGAAAATACCAATAATATTGGTAAAAATCGGACGGAGGGATGCGTATTGAGTAGCAAATTTATTCATATTGAAAAAAGTATAGCAAATTGGATATTATTGGTCAAATGACGAAACTATAGTTTTCCACATATTATGGTATAATTAGAGTACGTAAAATTAATATAAATAATTAATCAATACAATGTTAATACCAATTATAGTAGTGGTTGCCATATTGG
>CAZQWV010000081.1:0-3100 GCA_964597185.1 uncultured Candidatus Saccharibacteria bacterium | reverse complement strand
GTAAACATCATACCTACCATCCAAAACCACACAAACACCGCAGAAGCAGGAATTCCTAAAATTGCAAAATCTAAAGAGATGGGGTTACCAAAAGGATTAGATATGAAAGTTATACCAACCCCAATACCAGCGTACACTATTATATAGGCAGCTAGTGCAGGAAAAATCCACAAATACTTAGCAGGTAAATCATAGCGGTCGTCTATGTATCCGCCTAACATGAGTACTGCAGCTCCTGCAATAATAGCAATAAAGAATTTCAGCGGTATGATGTTAAAGTCAGGGTGACCTGAGCCCAAATAAACAGACAAACCAACAATGAAAGCGATAAACACTGCCATTCCCCCTAGTTTAGGAATGGGCCTGGAATGCAAATTACGCGGCGGTCTTGGCAGGTCTACACATTTTAAGCGAACAGCTAAATATCTAATCAGTGGGGTGATAGCAGCTGCTGCCAAAAAAGCTAAAGTAAAATAGATGAGGTAGAACATTTTGTTAATTTGAATCTGTTGGGGTTGCTGTGGTTTGCATTTCTTTCATTTGCAAAGCAGTGTTCTCACCTTTGCGAGCTTTTGGTGTCACGAAAAACTCTAAGTAAAAGCCAAGCATGAGTCTAGTTTGAGCTTCAATTGCAGGCAAGCTACCAAAAACAACAGAGACAATTGGCACCAAAAACCATTGCAAGTACATCATAATACTGCGGCTTATGCCATATTTTTTAGGTCGAGGTGGTAATAAAATTAAATTAATGTACACACTAGCAATAAGGAACAGTGTTGCTGTGGTCATTAAAATTTTTGTTACTAATGGCAAATTAAATGCCACTACACTCTGCAAAAACTCTTGTCCACCAATCATGAGCGGCAACCAACCAAGCAAGGAAATGAGTACGCTAGCAGCTGCCCAGTTAAAGTCACCTTCTACATATTGCCAAAGTTTGTACATTCTATCGAAAAAAGGAGCTTTGCTACGAAGTAATTTTGGTATTAAATGAGGGTAATATTCTACATTGTAAGCCCAACGTCGTTTTTGCTTATATTGGTTTTTCAAAGTTTGCCAAAAAGTATCAGCTAGGCAGGTGTCCAACGATACAGGTATAAGAAGAGGTACTACAGCATAGTCTCCATCATATCTTAAATAACACTGCCAAAAAATATAACCATCTTCATTCACTAAGTCTTTTTTCCAAAAACCCACATCTACTAAGGTGCGCAAAGTCATGGAATGAGAAGAAAAGGTTCTCAACCGGTCCGGCCTAGACCCTTCGGTAAACTGCCAAAATGAGTTGGAAACCGATACTACGCGAATAAAGGCCGGGCTATCCCAAATATTGTTATTGTAAATGGTTATTGGCTGGTAGCTTCGACGGTAAGGTTTTTCAGCTACCATAAACTCATAGATTACGCGGGCGAAATACTGCGGATGCACCACGGTATCGCTATCAAAGTTGGCTACTAAAACTTGGTCAACTCCTATGCCATCTTTTTCTAAATCTGGCATAACAGCTTGGACAGCATAGCTAGCATTGGCACTTTTACCTTTTATTTCATTTGGTAGCCCATCTGGGTGAACAGTAATGAAAAATTTATAGAAGTGATGTGAGTACATGTCCCGAATTTTCCTCGCCACTTCTTGTGCTGGTTCCCCTACCCGCTCTTCTGCAGCCAAAATTACCATAATGCGGTCCATTGGATAGCGAGATAAAGTTAAGGAATGCAAAGTAGACTGAAGAACTTCAAAACTTTCATCTACGAAAGGAATAATTACTAAATGGTAAAACTCCCTAAAATCTTTATTAATATTAGGGCGCACTATGTCAGAACTCAGACGCTCTACCTCTTCTGCATAAAATCGTCTCTGAACTTTGGTTATAGCTGACTGCTGTTGTTCTTTAAGAAAAGAAATATATTTTGGCAAATCTGCCAAACGTTCAACATAATTCAACCAGTCTATAGTAACGTAAAATCTAAACTTCTTGTAACTGGAAATTAAATGCAAAGATACGTTAAAAGCTTTTAGCAACCAATATAAATCGAAACACACAATAAAAGAGGCGGCCCACACAGGTTTGTAGTAAGATAGCAAAACCGCGCCAGTAAACACAGTCCAAATTTGTGCTCCAGGGAAAATTTCCCACAATCTCTCTTGAAAAGATCTTTTTCTAAACATAAATTAATTTACAAAATATAAAAACAGTAAGGCAGCACACAAAGTTAGAGCAACTAACCAAGATACCAAAGCAGCTAAAACTCCCATGAAATCGCCTTTAGGAATTGCGAAACGGAACACCAAATAATTAATTAAAGTAACTCCTACACCTGACAGAGGTATTAAATATAAATCTTTGCTTTTCCCTAACAAATCTACTCCAATAATAACATTGTAATGTAAGGCTACTGTGGTTAAGCCTTCTTGCGCCTTAAAATAAGCCACAATAAATGATATAATTAGTGTAACTATTGTGGCTGCCCACAAAAAAGAAACCAAACCTGAGCTGGCTAACGCTTTGTGGTAAATTGTTGGATGTGACGAAGAATTTGTCATATTCTAGTATATTTTACCAGGAAATGGGCTGACTCTCAACCAATAAAATGAATAAAAAACATATCCTTATTTTAGTAGGAATAATGACCTTAGCGGTCTTTTTCCGGTTTTATCAAATCCAACAGCTGCCAGCAGGGCTATACCCAGATGAAGCTGCCAATGGTTTAGATATAATTTCCATGCAACAAGGTCAATTACAGCCTTTTTATGAAAGGAATAACGGCAGAGAAGCTCTATTTTTCTATATGTTATGGGGTAGTGTTGAATTGTTCGGAGTAGGGCCATGGCAACACCATATTGTTTCTGCTGCTGTTGGAGTTTTAGCAGTGCTGTTATGTTTTCTGGTTGCCCGAAAATTGTTTATGGTATTTTCCGACAGTTCTGTTGAAAGCCTAAAACGAGCCACTTACATAGGTTTGTTAAGCGCTTTTGTTATGGCTGTATCTACCTGGCATATAACTTTATCTAGAACTGCATTTAGAGCAGACCTTATTCCTTTGTTTGCAGCTGGTACTATATATGGTTTGTTGCTGGTTTATTCGTCCCCTACCAAAAT
>CAZQWV010000080.1:0-3106 GCA_964597185.1 uncultured Candidatus Saccharibacteria bacterium | reverse complement strand
TTTTACTTTCTCTTGGCCCCACAGTGAACCAGCCCATGACCGCCACTTTAGCTATTATTTTTTGTGGAGCTTTGCTAGGGTATTTACTATACAGCTTCCATCCAGCAAGTATTTTCTTTGGTGAAGGCGGAAGCACTTTAACAGGATTTATTTTAGGAGCGCTTTCTATTATCTTGGGAGGGAAAATTGCTACAGCTTTGTTGGTTATGGGAATTCCAATTTTAGATGTTGCTTGGGTAATTGTGCAGAGGCTTTGGAACAAAAAAAGTCCTTTTGTGGGTGATAGACTACACCTTCATTTCCGTTTATTAGACTTAGGGTTTAGCCAACGCCAAACAGTTCTCATTTTATATGCCATTTCTGCCTTATTTGGCCTGACTGCAGTATATTTACAAAGTTTTGGTAAGCTAATAGCCCTATTATTGTTGTTTACAGTTATGATTGGGCTAGGTTTAGCAGTAGTTTCTATGTACAAAAGGAAACAGCGCACAGATGCTCTAAAAAATGGCCAAAGTTGACATTTTTGCCCCTTTTTGGTAGAATTATTCAGTATTTATTTAATATAACTTTATAGCTTTATGATCGCAGTAATTCAGTCCGGCGGAAAACAGTACTTGGTTTCCAAGGGAGATAAAATTCAAGTAGAAAAACTGGCTGGAGAAAAAGATGCCACTTTAACTTTTGACCAAGTATTAGCAACTTTCGATGGAGCTAAATACGAACTCGGCAAACCATTTTTGTCTGGAGCTAAAGTTGAAGCAAAAATTTTGAAGCAAGGTCGCTCGCCAAAAGTACGAGTGTTTAAGTATAAAGCAAAAAGCAAGTACCGCCGTACCATTGGTCACCGCCAAAGCTACACTGAAGTAGAAATTACCAAAATTTAATATAAATTTTTAAAGCCCGCATGCCGCGGGCTTTTATTATTTGCTAATAGCTTTGTCGGTTTTGAAGTGGTTGATTACTAGCTTTAGCCAGTAGCGGGCCCAAATACCAAGATAAATTAAACCATTGAGAATAAAATTGGTTTTATGTTGGTAATGCTTTTTGTAGTAAATCCACATAGCATTGTGAAAGTGGTATAAAGCAAAGGTTGAGGCTTTTTTGGAAGACTGGCCTTTGTAGTGGTAAGAATAAGTTTTCGGGTAGTACCAAATTTTGTAACCTGCCCGGCGAGTGCGGTAACACAGGTCAACGTCTTCACCATACATAAAGAAATCTTCATCAAATCCTCCTACTCTGCGGTAACAATCCCGAGAGATCATCATGTATGCCCCAACAATACAATCTACTTGAGTTTCTTCATCTACATGCTTATCTAAAACATTGTAAGCCCCAAAAGTTTTTGGGAATAATGTTTGCAAACCCGAAAGTCGGTAGAAAGCAATTTTAGGGTTCGGTTCACTGCGCCTAGAAGCCCAGTCAATTTCGCCATTAGCTTTAATGAGTTTGCAAGAGGACATACCAATGTTTGGATGAGCTTTCATGAAGTCCACCATAACTTGGAAATTGTCTTCAGCAACTTTAGTGTCTGGATTTAGAAGTAATATAAAATCACCCTTAGCTACAGCCATCCCTTTGTTGTTGCCTTTACCAAACCCTTCATTGCTGTTTTCAATTAGCACTGTTTTTTCTGCTATTTCTGGGCGGCTTAAATAGTCTTGGCGAATCATTTCTAAAGTCCCGTCTTTAGAATCATTATCTACAATAATAACTTCGTAGTTGTATTGAGTTTTGCTGGCGTAAACTGCATCTAAAGTCACGCGCATTTCATCTTTGGCGCGGTAGGGAACTATAACAATAGAGAGGTCAATATGTTTTGGGTCCATGGGATTAAGTAAATAATCTAGCTAATTCAGATTTAGAAATTTTACGGGCGCGAGCTACAACTTTGCGTTTGCGCCACATGAGAGGTAGTTGTCTTAGCAATTCTGGTAGAGCTTTAAAGGTAGAAGTTTCAAACAGTAAAATGTATGCATGCATGGCTAGTTCGCGAATAAAAAACTGAGGGTAAAACCACGGAGTATTTTTCAAATATAGAAAGATATGGTTTTTATAGTTAAGCATACGCACCCGCGGGTTAATTGCTTTGTGAAACTTTAAAAAGCTGAAAAACTTTTTGTAACCACCAGGACTAGAGCCTGCTGCTCTGCCGTGGTAAGCCACAGCCTTTGGGGCAAATACACATTTCCACCCAGCATTGGTCATGCGAAAACCTAAGTCCACATCTTCCCAGTAAGAGTGAAAATCTTCATCAAAGTACTCATACCTGCCATCTTCACGTTTAAACTTCACTTCTTCTAAAGCAGCTTTGCGGCACATGGGCCCGGCGCCAGACACGGCAATGACAGCAAGTTGGTTATCGTACTGACCTTGGTCTACTTCATGTTGTCCTCGGTCTCGGCCGCGCCCAGACTTAGAGTACACCACGCCGGTTGTATCTATAATATTTAAAGGTTTGTTATTCTCAAAATCGTAACGCAAGAGTTTGCCGGTGGCAGCGCCTATCTTGGGGTCTTCTTCAAAGACTTTCAACATTTCTTCAACATAAGTTGGAGTCATAATGAGATCCGGGTTTACCAGCTGGAAAAACTCGGAATTGCTTTCTGCAAAATATTCATTGTGACCACGGGAAAAACCAATGTTGTAACCAGGGTCTATAATTTTAACTTCTGGAAAATGTTCTGCAATATACTCTTTGCTTTGGTCATCATTGCCAGCAATAACAGCCACAAATTCTATATCTTTGTAGGTTTGGGCCAAAGCAGCCGTAAAAACTGGCTGAATGAACTTTCGACTATTGTATACAACTTGAATGAGAGTAACGCGGGACATGAATTAATTATACAGGAGCCTCTAATTAAATCTATTGACAAAATTTTCTAAATATGCTATAATATTATATTGTACCTAATTAGTGGCTTGTTAGGATTTAGGCTTAATTATTGATATTTACTTTATAAATAGTTTAGCCTGAAGCTTTAATAGCTAATGGTTGCTAAGGGGTTAATTTCCCAGCGTAAAAAATACAACAAAAATGAGGATAAAGGTTATGAATTCTAATTCAAATGAATTCGACAAAAAGGTAGCTGCTCTTTTGGGCTTTGCT
>CAZQWV010000079.1:0-3148 GCA_964597185.1 uncultured Candidatus Saccharibacteria bacterium | reverse complement strand
TCTTCAAAGCTTTCTAAGGTGTCGCCTTCCACAATTCTAACTTGGGTTTTGAGTTTCATTCCAAATTCGCTACCCTTTGGTACTTCTTTGGTAGCAATCTTGTTTTGTTGTAAGTCCAAAATTTCTCCTCTACCAGCTTCGTATTCTTCACCTTCTGCATTTTTGCGAATAATAGCAATAGGCTTGCTTTTGCGTAACTCCCCTTCATTTACTTGACCACCAATAATCATTTGGCCACGCTCAGTTCGGAAAATGCCAAGAACTTTACCCCGGCCAAAGTTAACTCGTTCCATTTCTGGAGTAAACATCTTAATAACAGCGCTGGTAACATCTTCTAGTAATTCATAAATAATATCGTAGCTGTCTACAGCAACTTTCTTTTGCTTAGCTAGGTTAATAGCTTTAGGGTTAGTTTTTGCCCGGAAAGCAATAATGGTTGCTTTAGAAGTTTCGGCTTGCAGTACATCGGATTCATTAACTTCACCCACACCTTCGCTTAGAATATTGATAGTAACTTCATCATTTTTTAACTTGTCGAAAGATTGCTTAATGGCTTCTAAAGAACCAGCTACATCTGCTTTCAAAATTAAGTTCAATGTTTTGTTTTCGCTATCCCCTTGTAAGGTTGGGCGGTTGGCCAAGCGATGACTGCGATTTTTCTTTTGTACTTGCATAGCAATGGCGCGAGCCTCTTCTAAGGTTTCAGTAGTTTGCAAAATATCCCCTACTTCTGGTAGTTCTGAAAAACCAGAAATTTGTACTGGCATGGAAGGAGTAGCAGCTTTCAATTTTTTTCCGTGCTCGTCTTCAAGAGTTTTGATGCGGCCGAAACCAGCTCCTGCCACCATAACATCACCAACTTTTAGAGTTCCATTTTGTACAATAATTGTTGCTACAGAACCTTTTCCTAATAAAGTATGAGATTCAATAACAGTTCCTAAAACTTTGCCATTTGGGTTTGCTTTAAAGTCTTCCACTTCAGCCTGAAGTAAAATCATTTCTAATAATTGGTCTATACCCATATTTTGTTTAGCTGAAACTTCAACAGCAATAGTTTTACCACCCCATTCTTCAGTTAAAATTCCATTTTCTGCCAACTCTTGTTTTACTTTCATAACATTGGCATTTTCCTTATCAATCTTGTTGATGGCAACAATGAGAGGGGTGTTGGTAAACTTAGCACGGTTAATAACCTCAATAGTTTGAGGTCTTACACTGTCATCTGCAGCAACAACTAATACAATAAGGTCAGTAACATTGGCACCACGAGCACGCATTTCTACGAAAGCTTCGTGACCAGGAGTATCTAAAAAGGTTATGCTTTGGTTATTTTTCTTAACTTGGTAAGCACCAATATGTTGAGTAATACCGCCAGATTCACCACCTACAACATCTGTTTGGCGTATAGCATCAAGCAAAGTAGTTTTACCATGGTCCACATGTCCCATAACTGCCACGATTGGTGGGCGCTTAGTTAAGTCTTTAGGCTTTTCTTCAGCTAAAGTATTTTGCAAAAAAGCTAAGCCATATTCTTCAGTTTCGTGAGTTTGTTCGCTCTCTACTTCAAATCCTAAGTCTTGAGCAATAATTGTTGCTGTTTCAAAGTCCACCTCTTCATTAATAGTGGCCATAACCCCGTTTTTGATGAGTACTTTAATAACATCTACCACAGGGAGGTTTAGCAATGCAGCAAAATCTCTGACTTTAATATAAGCAGGAAGAGCAACGCTTTTAGGTCCATCGTTGCTAACTTGCTTGGCTTGGCTCTTGTCTTGGAGGCTCTCTAAAATTTGTTTAGCCAGGTAATTATCTATCTTGTTAGCCCGAGGAGATATCTTAAAACCCTTCTCAGCAGCTTTGTTGCGAAGGTCTTGAATAGATATATTTAACTGTGAAGAAAGGCTAGATAAATTCATAACTGTTAAATTATACTGTAAATTCTCAATAAAATCAAGTGTTTCACAATCGTCTTGATATTTAATTTATTTAATATTTAACTTTCTATGAACGACATAAAAGTAATATAAGTTGGTGTGGGCCCAGCTTGTGGTAAGCAGTTTAGTGCTGAGACCTAAATATGCGGGTTCGACTCCCGTTGGGTCCACCACAGCCCATAATTTATAAAAGTTTTAGAAAGATTTTATGTTTGATTCTTGACCATGAATTATTCGTAAATTACTATATTAGTAACGGAGTCTCAGTTTTTAGCAACAGCTAAAAAAGTTCTAAATACTAAAGTACTTAGAACCATCCGAGAAACCCCGCACGTTCTAGTGCGGGGTTTTACCATTTTGAATTAGTATAAAATTTTAAAAAGTTCGGTCTTTGCCAACAATGATGCGTAGCCGCTGAGGAATTATTTCCACTGTAGCTGGAAGTTTTGTTAGGACTCTGCCAGATATAGTTAAAGGAAACCCTTCAGGGTGCAGAAATTCAAGTTTACGACATTTAATAACGCTAGTACCTGGAATTTTTTCCAGTTGTCCTTGAAGGATTGCTTCTTTGTAGCGAATTACTTGGTATTTTGAAAGCTTTTCTACTACTAGTAAATCTAAAAACCCATCCATAGGGTTGGCAATACTTTCAGAATCAGAACTAGTCGACCGTGTGTTGGCTACAATTCCTCCCAGACAATTTAAATTCATGGTATAAGAGTTGTCTATGCGAACAGAAATTTCTTGAGCAGGAACAGACAAAGCTTTAATACTGCTCCACCAGCTTAAGTCTTTAATTTTGGAGCTTGCAATACCAAATTCCAAGTAAGATACAAAATAACTTTTGGCTACAGTGGCAAGATCTATTTTAACCACACGACGCGCAGCTAAAGTTTTAACAGCGTAATATAAATTTTTTAAACCAAAAATCTTGGATAAATATGAGTTGTCTGTAAGTGGAATGAAAGCAACTGTAAAATCTCTACCTTGCAAATGAGACAGCATGACATTGAAAGTTTCGTCGGTGCCGCATGCTACTAAAGTTTTTACCCCTCGTTCGCTAGCAGTTTCTACTAAACTTTGGATGCTACGCAACGGTGTCACCCGACCCATTTCTCCATTTATCTTAAACTCCGCCAGATAGCCTTGCAGCGCAATCTGACGTTCTTCAAATGCTTTCTCGCCTATATTTTGTGGGTCTAAAATATAGTAAT
>CAZQWV010000078.1:0-3263 GCA_964597185.1 uncultured Candidatus Saccharibacteria bacterium | reverse complement strand
AGAAAAAGACTATTGCTACTACAATGGCCTACGTCCGGGGTTTCCTCTTAGACAAGTGACCTCCTCCCCGGGATTCACTTCGTTACTCCCGGGGTTTCCAACTCGGCATGAGAACAAACAAAAGCCCTAGAACAACTTGGTTGTCTGGGGCTTTTCTTTCTTGCCTTGGTATTCAATGTATTTCTTCACCTGCTCTTCATTGAGACCATTGGTGGAAGAGAAATACCCCACACTCCAGATGCCGTCCCATTCAAGATACATCTCTTTGATGAATTTAAACTTCTTTTGAATGTGAGAACTTGAAAGTGACTTCAATTTCTGGACGGCATCTGAGACAGGGATATTCGGAGGAATTTCCACCTGAAGGTGTACATGATCCTCATCGGTGTTAATGGCAGTGATGAACAGTGTGGGGTATTTCTTGCATGTCTCAAAGAGACTCACCTTCAGCTCTGCTTTGACATAGTCCTTCAGCCACTTTCTTCGGTGCTTGGTGCCCCAGACAATGTGGTAGAGATGTTTGTATGTACTATGACTTAGATGTCTTGTTCTCATGCAACTAGCCTACCACATTCCTCCTTCCGGAGGAATGTGTCCGGGCTCGATTCATCCCCGGACTCCGGCAACTCTAAGAAAAAGACTATTGCTACTACAATGGCCTACGTCCGGGGTTTCCTCTTAGACAAAAAAATAAAACCGCTATCAAGCGGTTTTATTGTTCGTCGAATTTATTTTTTTATATTAGATTATTTTAGTTTTAGACTGTCGGCTCCTACTGAAATAGTAACTGGCCAACAAACTTGTTAATGGTACAGCTATAACCAAGGCAATGCTTCCCATTAACGCTCGTACAATTTCTTCAGCTACAAACTCACTATTTAAAACTGCCCATAAAGGCTGGTCTTTAATAAGTGTAAACAAGAGGAAAAAAGGAAATGATGTTCCTGCATAAGCTAACACCAACGAGTTCACCAAAGAACCAATATGTTCTCTGCCAATAACTGACCCACGAGAGAACAACTCTTTAAAACCTAAGCTCTTATTCGCTTCATGAATTTCTCCAATGGCTGCTGTTTGTGCAGTAGTAATGTCATCTAAAATACCAATGGTACCAATAATAATTCCGGCAAACAACAACCCACGTAAATCTATTGAGCCTAGAAACCCTGATTGTAAATAAAAAGCACTTTCCGTACCAAGACCAAACAACTTTGTCCAATAAATTGAAGTATATGATAACACACCTGCTAAACCCAAAGTTAACAATGAACTAATGGTGGCAACAGCACTGCGTTCATTTAAACCATGCCCGAAAAAGATAGAAACGAGAGCTATAAGCCCTGCAGTTGCCAAACTAAGAAGGATGGCATTTTTCCCATCTACAATTCCTGGAGCCAAGATGTACATGAGAACAAAAATGCTAAACCCTAATCCAAGTAAAGCTGTTAGCCCACGAATACGTCCAAAAATAATAGCAAGTACTAAAAATAATAATAATAAAATTAGTACTGGCTGAAGGCGATATTGGTCAATGTAAACAAACTGAGAATCACCAGCAGTAGATAGCTCTGCTGCGACAATCGTATCTCCTAACTCTACTGGCTGTCCTGAAGTAACTGGACTATTATTTTCTACTTCTACTTCATGACCTTTATGAGTACCTTCCAATATTCGAACAGTAAAAAATTTAGAATCATATAAAGCCAGCTCTTGGTTTTGCTCTATATTATATTCATTTTCAACTCCGGGCTTTATAACACTAATAACTTCTGCTCTAAAATATTCAGAAAAAGAAGAAAGCCCAGGATCGGCTGCGCCAGTTTCAAACTGACTGCCATTCCCGGGCGTATTAAAAGCATAAACAAACATACCAAATATGGCGATGGCACTTACAAACACTATGGAAAAAGCATATCTTTTCATGCCTATATTATAGCATCTGAGCTATAACATTACTCACTTAAACTCTGCTTAGTGCCCGTGCAAGTCTTCTTCTGTATGCAGATCCTCTACAACAGGGTTAGTTGAAACAGGGATCTCCATTTTATCTGGATTAGACTCTGTCTTATTAGCTTCGCCTTCATTGGCATGATCTTCGTCAGCACCATGAGCATCTTCGTGATCGTGATCTTCCATATGCTCTTGTTCAGATTCATGGCCATGCTCATCAGAACCATTAGAATGAATATGAGTATCTCCTGCTATTTGGTTAACACCCCAAATCATAAGCACACCAAAAGCAATTGCTAGAATATGGGTTACATAAGTTTTTTCACTATGCGCATTGCGTATAGAATTTGGGATAAGGTCTCGAATAATGGTGTATAAAATTATTCCCAAAGCTAAAGCCAATAAACCAGAAACTAAATCCTCAGAAATACTAAGCACAAAGTAACCACCTATAGCACCCAAAATAATAGTGGATGCGGACAAAAAGTTTTTAACCAAAGCTTCTTTTGTAGTAAACCCAGCACTTTTATAAACGAAGTATTCTGATATCTCTTGTGCTGCTTCATGAACCACAATACCCATGGCTGCCAATACACCTAGTCTTACATCTACTGCAAAAGCTGTTGCTAAAAGAAAACCATCGGTTATGTTATGTAGTGAGTCGCTCAGCAAAATACGATGTGCTCCTGCACGACTATGACCGTGGGGTTCTTCTCCACTCCCGTGGTGGTGATGTGAATCCGGAATAAGCTTGTTTAAAACCAAAGCCACTAGCAAACCAATAATAACTAGGCCAATACTTGTAGAAGGGTTTAAATGAGATTCACCCACCTCTGTAACCAAGTTATAAACAACAACCAAAAATACACCAGTTGCAATGCTGGTTAAATATTTTAAATTACGTTCAGCCCAGGCTTGCAAAGTATGACCAGCAAACAACACTCCACTTAAGGACACCAACATAACTGCAAGTGATGCCAGTAAAGTATAAATTAATTGCATAATAAATGAATAAATAGTTAAGTAAATGCAAATTATTAGCATTTACTTAATAATACAAGTATTGGTTTAAAATGTCAAGCAATTGCAAATTATTAGCATTTGTGATAAACTTACCATATGGTTAAAGCAGTTATCCCCTGTCATACACATACCTCCGAGCTTAAAAATCAACTAAAGCAACTTAAGCTCAAAATTACTCCATCTCGTATGGAGGTTTTAGATATTCTTACTCACAGCAAAAAACCTATCAGTATTGCTGGAGCAAAAGAACTTTTACCAATTATCGATTTTGCAAAGCGTTTAGGTGTTAC
>CAZQWV010000077.1:0-3267 GCA_964597185.1 uncultured Candidatus Saccharibacteria bacterium | reverse complement strand
TTTGTTATAATAGAGTAACTAACACAAAACTATGCAAGACAACAATAATGACACACCAAGTAGTGCTGATGCAGAAATAGAGAACCAAACCAACGCAAATTATAAAGTAGACTACAGAGACCAAGTAGCAGGGCAGAAATATTATCCGATTGCGGCTTTCTTAGGTATAATTGTTGCTATTATTGTTGGCTCAGTTATTATTGGTTTTAGTATTATTATTTCCTCCGGGAGGGGACCAGCTTCCATAGATAAGTTGTTGTCTGCTAAGAATAGCGCTGATTCAATGGAGCAGGTGGTAGGTGGTACTGATTCTGATGCAGTAGCAGCTTTAGACCCAGCAAGTATTGAATTAAAAGACAGTTATGCTATGACAGGATTACCAGAAGCTCCGGTAACAATAGTAGAATTTGCCGATTTTCAATGTCCATTTTGTAAAGAGTTCCATGACAATGCATTAGCTCAGATTCGTTCAAAATATGTGGAAACAGGCAAGGTTAAATTGTATTTTATGCAGTTCCCGTTTTTAGGACCTGAGTCAGAAACATCTGCTATTGCTTCCGAGTGTGCCAGGCAACAAGGTAAGTTTTGGGAATATCATGATGCATTATTTGAAATACAGGGGCTAGAAAATGAAGGTGGATTTTCAGATTCCAATCTTACAAAAATTTCTCAACAATTGAATTTAGACCAAACCAAATTCAAAGCTTGTCAAAAAGACACCAATACTGTCAAAGCCATAGCTGAGCAAATGCAAAAAGGTCAAAGCTATGGTATAGAGGCTACTCCATCGTTATTTATAAATGGAAAAAAGGTTGAAGGTGCAAACCCATTCTCTAGTTACCAGTCAATTATTGAAGCTGAACTGAATAAAGCAAAATAAGCAATAATTTGTATTTTCGCACTTAAATATGCTATAATATGGTTAATAATAATCCATCAGAAACAAAAAACTAATGAATAAAAAAGCTATTGCAATTTTAGGAGGTATTTTTCTCCTTATTGTTATTGCTCTGGTATTGCTTATTGTTTTACGTTCCAGAAGTAATAATGACGAAATTAGCAACCAGGATCCAGATCAAATTAGCAATGTAGAAATTCCAGACGCAGGAGTAGAAGAGCCACCAACAAACAGCGAAGAGCCAGCAGGACCTGCAAAAGCAGAAAAACTAACAGATGGCGATGTAGTCGCCCCAGCATTGTATTTCAACGGTCAAGGAATCTCATATTTCAACCAACAAGGGCAACTGTTCACTACTGACCTGCAAGTATCTGGCGACAAAGTTTTACTCAGCAACAAGCGAGAAATTACCATACCACTCAAAGCCAATATGTCCAATATTTATTGGGCACCTTCTGGTCAAAATTATATTGCTGAATTAGAATCAGGTGGTAGAAAAGTATGGAGCTATTACGATGGTACCAGAAGTACTTATATAGATTTGCCAACTCAAGTCCAGTCACTAGATTGGATTGGAACCACAGGTAAAATTATGTTTGTCTGGCAAGATGCCGATGGCAAAGCCTATCTAAATAGCGGTAACCCAGACACTACTGGTTACCAATTGTTAACAGATTTGTATGAAGGTGATAACAAAATTGTAGTGTCGCCAGATGGCCGAAGTGTATTGTTTTATAGGTTTAACAACCCTGGAACTCAAAATGCAATCAATTTTGTATCTCCAGATGGTAAAGTGTTTAAAACAATTGTCAGAGACGGGTTCAACATGGGAGTGAAATGGGCTCCAGATAGTAACAAATTCTTGTTTACTAAAAGAGATCCTTCAACGCAAAAGTTTTCTTTGTGGGTGGGAGACTTAGCTTCAGGTGAAGTAAAAAGTTTGAATGCAGAAACAACATTAGAAAAAGCTGCATGGTCAAAAGATGGACAAAGTGTGTATGCCGCAGTACCTATTAGTGGAAATCCTAGCCAAGGGCTAACAGAAGACGTACTACACAAAATAACAGTATCTAGCGGTCAAAAACAACAGTATGACCTAGGTATTCCAGCAGATGTAAGAAATATTTTTCCAGATCAAACAGAAACCAATATTTTCTTCAAGAATTATCAAGACCAATATTTATATTATTTCAATATAAAAAACGCAGTATCTCAATAAATAGCTAAAATATACACCCCTTCTTAAATTTAAGAAGGGGTGTTATTATTTATATATGAAAGAAAAAACAGTATATACATGTGTAAATTGTGGTTATCAGAGTCCTCGCTGGCAAGGTAAGTGCGCAGATTGTGGCGAATGGAATTCTTTTGAACAAAAGCAGGTTTTTAGTACAGGTTCTTCAAAAAAGGGTTTAACCACACTAGATATTGGCAAAATTGTAAATTTAAGTTCAGTAGACAAAGGAGAGTACGGCCGCATATCTTCAGGTGTAGGTGAGTTAGATTTGGTGCTAGGTGGCGGTATAGTCCCTGGAAGCCTTCTACTTTTAGGAGGTGACCCAGGAATAGGTAAATCTACCTTAGCACTGCAAGTAGCTTTGAATATGGGGGCTAATAACCAAAAAGTATTGTATATCTCTGGAGAAGAATCTGCTCAGCAAATAAAAATGAGAAGCCAGAGAATACCTAGTGGTGCAGATATAACCATATTACCAGAAACAAATTTAGAAAGTATTTTAACTGCTCTAGAGCAGGTAAAGCCTGATTTAGCCATTATTGATTCTATTCAAACCTTAAATTCCCAAGAAATAAATGGCGTAGTGGGTGGAGTAAGTCAGCTTAGTTACTGTACTAACGCTTTAATGAGAGTTGCAAAATCAAACCATATCGCAATATTGCTTATTGGTCATGTCACCAAAGAAGGGATGCTTGCTGGGCCAAAAACCATAGAACATATGGTAGACACTGTACTGTACCTGGAAGGAGATAGGTTTGTATCTTTAAGATTGTTACGTAGCAGCAAAAACAGGTTTGGTAGTGTTGGTGAAGTCGGTGTATTTGAAATGACTGATTCTGGGTTAAAAGAAGTGGCTAACCCATCGCTCATGTTTTTGGAAAACAGAGGTTCAGCTCTCCCAGGCAGTTGTATAGCAGCAGTCTTGGAAGGAAACAAAACTTTATTTCTAGAAGTGCAAGCGTTAACTAACCCATCTTCGTTTGGTTACCCTAAAAGAGCAACCTCAGGGTTTGATGTAAACAGATTGCAGTTGCTTTTAGCCATTTTACAGAAATCTTTAAAGTTAGAACTTAACACTCATGATGTCTACATTAACGTAGCTGGTGGGTTTAAAATTCAAGAACGAGCAGCA
>CAZQWV010000076.1:0-3339 GCA_964597185.1 uncultured Candidatus Saccharibacteria bacterium | reverse complement strand
GTTTGGTAATTGCTTTTATTTTAGGCATGCGGACAACCCCAGGAAAACGAGCTTTTTCATGGTTTTTATTACACATGCCTCTCATTAAACCAATTGTTATTAAAATCAACTTAGCCAGGTTTTCTCGAATTTTAAGTTCTATGATGAAATCTGGTATTTCCGTAGTAGAAGGGCTGCAAGTAACATCTGAAGCCATGGATAATGTATACTATAAAGAGGTTTTAGCGCAGACTTCCACTAACGTGAAATTAGGCAAACCTTTGACAGCTGCTTTAGCAGAACAAGAAAAGCTATTCCCAGTAATTGTTACCCAAATGCTTGAAGTGGGAGAAGAAACTGGTAATATAGAATCTATTCTGCAGCAATTAGCAGAATCATTTGAAGCTGAAATAGATAATACAATGAAAAATTTGTCATCTATTATTGAACCTTTACTGTTGTTAGTTATTGGTGGGGTGGTAGGCTTTTTAGCTATTGCACTCATTAGCCCAATTTACAATATTGGACAAAATATTGGTTAGCACTACATATGAAATTCAATTTACTTAAAATATTTGAAAAACAGGAAGATTACTTTGGGCTCCATCTCAATGGAACAGCTTTGAAATTTATCCAGTTTGAACCAGATGGAGGCAAACATAAAATTGTTGGTTTTTCTAACACACCGTTGCCGCCAAACCTAATTTCTAACGAAGACATTATTGATCACAAATCTTTAGTTCGGTTTGTTGAGCAAAATTTGTTACACCCTCAGTTTGGTAAAATTACCACCAACAGAGTGGTGTTCAGTGTTCCAGAATCTAAATCTTTTGTTAGAGTTATTCGCATGAATTCCATGAGCGATCACGAATTGGAAAATGCTGTATTGTTTGAAGCTGAGGCGTATATACCACTGCCTATGGACCAGGTATATTTTGACTGGCAAGTATTGCGTCGAGATTTAGGAGGCATGGATGTATTACTTATAGCCTCACCAAAAGAATTCGTAGACAAATACATTAAAGTGTTAGAAGATGCGCATTTAAAAATTGTGGCTGTAGAAGTAGAGTCTCAAAGTGTTGTTCGTGCGCTAGTTCCAAAATCTACCGAAACCAATATTCTCATTGCAGACCTTGATGCTTATAAAACAGCTTTAGTTATGGTGGTTAAAGGTAATTTGCAATTTACTTCATCTATTCCAATAGCTGGCAATGTTTTTACAGATAGAATTGCTCAAGGGTTAAGCATAACCCCAGAAAAAGCAGAAGCTATTAAGCGTGAATATGGTTTAGCTAATTCTGAAAAGTATCCAAAAATGGAAACCTATTTGTTACCAGTTGTGAATGACTTAGGAGCTGAAATAAGCAATATTTTACGGTTCCATTATGAGCACTCCAAAGAAAAGGTTAGCCAATTGGCTTTGTCTGGTGGTACTGCAAAACTCAAACACATTGAAGAATTTTTAGCTAAAGGGCTAGGGGATACTGAGTTGCAAGTAGTGGTAGCAGACCCATGGCAAAACACCCCAGTATCTAATCCAGAAGTTATGAGCTCCTATGAAGCATTGAGTTTTACCAATGCCATAGGGCTGGCTATGAGAGGAGTGTTAAATTAAAGCTATGAAAATAATTAACCTCCTACCAAAATCTAAACAGAAAGAGCTCCAATACGAATCACTATTCCACAGTGTTTCCACTGCTGCAATTATTGGAGTATCATCCTTAATTTTGGTGGTTTTACTCCAGACCGGTTTAGGTATTTATTTACAACGCCAGCAATCGTCTGTTACTGACCAGATTGAACAAACAAGAAGACTGTCTAACAAAGAAGAGAATGCTAAGTTAAAAACTGAAATAGACGGAGTAAACTTTAAACTCAAAGATTACCAAGACTTATCTAATGCAGCACCAGCATGGTCCAAAGCTTTACGAGCTTTTGTTAATACTGTTCCTGCAGAAATTAAAATCAGCTCTTTTGTAGCAGATACCGCTAACAAGCAAATAGATATTACAGGATACGCTCCAACACGTGAACAAGTAATTGGATTGTACAACAAAATAAGTGATGATAAAGAGCACTTCCACGGCATAAACTATCCTTTAGAAAATGTTGCTAAACCAACAGAAGTAGATTTTTATTTTACATTTTTTGTACATGATGCCGTGTTGCAAAAAACCGTGGCTCAAGGAGATAAAAAATGAGTTATAAAAGCAAAATCTACATCGTTATAGCTGGGTTTGTCCTACTAACACTCATCATGTTCCTGTTTGTGTTTGGTAAATTACAAGAACGCAACTTAAGACTAAGTACCGATGTAGCCAACCAACGTAGAACTTTAGAGCAGCTGGCCCAAGAGCAAAAAAGTTATGAACAAGGTAAAAGGGATATTGAAAGTTTGGCCGGCAAAAATATTCAGCCAGATGAATTATTCAGCAGAGACACCCGCTTAGTTAAAGAAATTACTACTTTGGAAGATTTAAGCCAGGCCTATTCGTTAGAGATGAACATGCAAATTGCTGGAACTGCTAAAGACGGACAAAAAACCAAATCGTCTTCTGAAATTTTGTCCATACCATATACTTTAACTTTAACAGGACCGTTCGATAAAGTACTATCATTTTTAGATAGCACAGAAAATTTACAATTCATAACCCCAGTAAAAACCATTGCTATTTCCGCGCAAAAAGGGGGAGTGGTTAAAGCAACTATTTCTGCAGATTTTTACATAAAACAATGAAACTAAATTTTAACTTTTCATTTGCCGATATCTACACCAAAGCTAAGCAAAACATTAGTGTTGTGCTGTTGGTTGTTTTAGTTGTGCTGTTGTTGGCAGAAATTTGGACTATTAAAGGGTCTTGGGGTGTGCTTTCAGATTCCAAAGATAACACTCTAATAGTTCCACCTAAGTTGGTTAGAGTTAACTTCAATTCCTATGAATCCATAGTGAAGCGCATAGAACAGTCTGCTGTGTACGAGCCTGAACCTTTAGTGCAACGAAACCCTTTTGCTGTTCATGAAAAAGAAGTACCCAAAAAGCCAGCAGCAGAATAAGCAAAGCAGGTAAGATAGACAAAATAAAATAGCCAATATAAAAGCCGCAGTATGAAAGCTGCGGCTTTATCTAATATAAATTTATAAGTAGGTAGCTACCATAGCTCCAACCATAAACAGCAAGCTGGCTGTGGCAACTAGTTTAGCGGTATTCACCATCCAGCGGCTCCCAGCAGAAATTATTAAGCTGTAACCACTAATAATCAAACCTATAACTCCAACACCAAACCCTACGCCTGCCCAATAATTCAGTACCGAGCCATCTGTAAGGGTTGGGTTCATTGGCAACAGGAAATATACGAGTCT
>CAZQWV010000075.1:0-3428 GCA_964597185.1 uncultured Candidatus Saccharibacteria bacterium | reverse complement strand
GGTTATTCAGATTTTGTCGGCAGCCAACTATCTTAGCACATACATTCTCACTACTAAAAACTCCCTTATTTAAGGGAGTTTTTTATTTTAAATATCTAAATTTATTCTCTACGTGCTCATTAAACGTTCTACTAAACACAGGCTCTCCTGAAGGTTGTTTGTGCAAGAAGTAATAGTAATCCGTTTTTTCTGGTTTTAATGCCGCCTCAATGCTAGACAAAGAAGGGTTACAAATTGGACCGGGAGGCAAACCAGCATTACGATAGGTGTTGTATGGGGAGCTAATTTGTAAATCTGTATTTAGCGGTGCTGGGTCATCTTTACCGCTAACGAAGTTTACAGTAGCGTCGCTTTCTAAAGCTTGTCCAATTGATAGTCTGTTATAAAAAATTCCACTCACTATTTTTCTTTCTTTTGCTGCAGCAGCAGCTCCACCTGTAGAACCGCTTTCCTTCTCAATAATAGAAGCAAGTGTAATAATTTCATGAAATGTTAAACCTGTCTTGCCATTGAGTTTCAAGTTTTCATAGCCAGGAATAACATATCGCCCTGTGCTATCTGCAGACACACCAAGACTTGCTACTCTGGCTGTAAAATTATCCAAAATCTTAGAAATCACTTGCTCAGGAGTGCTAGTTTTAGCGAACCTATACGTGTCAGGAAACAAGTACCCTTCTAAATTTTGACCTTTTGGAACTTTAATAAAAGGTTCATTTTCAGGTAACCCGGTTTTAAAAGCTTTATTAAAATCTGCACTTGAACCAAGTCCTTGCTTTTCTAGAGCTTCTGCCATTTCAACCGACTTCCACCCTTCAATCAAAGTCACCTTTACGTCTTCTGCATTCTTTTTCATTTCTGCTAATCTGGCTGCCCGTTTTTCTGTGTAATTGCTATACGCCCAATATCCCCCAACCAATCCTAGGCCGAGAAATACAACAAAACCCAATGCAGCTATGCGAATAAACCATTGCATTACAATTAGTCCCCCATTATTTTAAGATGCAGTTTTCTCTGGCGACCACCATCAAACTCAACAAAAAATATGCTTTGCTTGTCGCCAAGTAAAACAACTCCGTCATCTATAATAAAAGTTTCTGAAGAACCAAACAGAAAAGATTTTACATGAGCTTGTCCGTTAGATCTTTCATTTATGGAAACTTGCTCCCTAACTTCAAATAAATCGTGACTATAGCTAATATCAACGGGAATCAAACGGTACACAGCTTTCATAATATCTTGCACTAATAAAGGTTCGTCGTGGTTTACTCTAATACTAGCAGTGGTATGAGGAGAAAAAACTGTTACAGTACCTTGTAGCACACCAGACTCTTTAATAGCTTCTCTTACTTCATTAGTCACGTTTACTAACTGAAACTGTTTGTTAGTAACTAATTCAATTGTTTTTAATAAATGTTTCATAAATTTATTTATGGTCAGCTTCGGCTAAGTCTACTACACTCGTAGCTTCCAATGTGCTATTAATTGGCAGTGAGAAAATGAAAGATGCACCCTTCCCTACTCCATCACTTTCTACCCATATTTTACCATGATTTTGCTCAATAATAACTTTAGCTACATACAAACCCAAACCTAAGCCAGTAGCAGCAGAAGCTGCATCTTTACCGCGGGTGTATTTTTGGAACAAAAGAGGTACTACATCTGGAGCAACGCCGCGTCCTGTATCTGTTACTTTTACAACTACATCAGATTCAGTTTTATATACCGAAACTGTAACAGTACCTTGCTTAGTGTACTTAATAGCGTTATCTATAAAGTTATTTATAACCTGCCTAACTTTTTCCTTATCCATCATTACTTGAGGTATTGGCTCGGTTGGTGGAGTGTACAACAATTGCAATTTTTTAATTTGTGCTTGGGGCACCAATTGTTCGTAGGTTAAACGAGCTAGTTCTTGTACATCACCCATTTCAAAGAAGAACTCCATTTTGCCTCGTTCAATGCGTGAGGCATTCAACAAGTCATCAATAAGTGAAATTTGCGAATTATTGGTAGATTGAACTCTTTCTAAAGAAGCTTTTAAATCGTCGCCCATAGGGCCAAAATCTCCAGAGAGGATAGCCCCTACATACCATTTAATAGTTGCTGGGGGGGTACGTAACTGGTGACTAGCTATAGAAATAAATTCAGCACGTGCTTTGTCTAAAGCTTTTAATTGTTGGTTGGCAATTTCCAATTTTTCATAAATTAACGCTTTATCTAAAGCAATAGCAACTACGTCAATAAAGCTATATATGGAATCTTTTTCATATTCATTTAAACTATCATACCCTCTGTTTAACCCAAACAGCAACATACCAATAGTTTCATTCTGCACAATAAGAGGAAACAGCAATATTACTTGCAAGTGAGATTCTTCAACAACTTGCTTTTCTGTGGATTTGTCTATGAGACTAGGCCATATATCCGACAATTCTGTACTTGAACCCGCAGTTTTGTCCACCACTACATGTTTTAATACGTCATGCTTAGAAACAGTTTCCACAGCTTGCTTATCTAATTCAACCTTGGCTTTGGCAAATGCAGACACCAAACGTTCAGATTTAGCAAATGGAAACGGCGTTAGCTTATCGTTTTCTTTATTAAATAAAAACACTCCCACCATTTCCATGTTTAAATCGACCCGCACGGTTTCTGAAACTTTTTCAGAAAGAGTAGCCGGGTCAAGAGATAGCAAACTTATTTGATAAAGCTTTCGCAAAAGCGAAAGCGTTTTATTTACTATAGCAAGCTCTAAATTGCGTTTATAGATCTCTTGGTTGATCTGTTGCAAATGAGCGCCATCATTTTCACTTTTTGGCATTTTATTTTATTGCAAACTGTTGGGTACGTCTTCTTTTGGCAAATCTGCTAACAAATCTTGCACAGCTTCTTTACATACTTCTTTTGAAATTTGTCCAAACAATCTTGAATATTGAGCAACTAGTCTATTCAAAACTTCTTTTGGGTCGCCATCAAAAGCAACCTCGCCTTTGTCTTTATTTATCACTCTAAAACCAGATACTTTTTTTGCCTCCTCCCAAGCCAACGGACCTATTACTAGTTCCTGCTCTTTGATAATCCGAATAGAAATTTGGTCAAAGATTGTTAGTTCTTGTTGGAGTGTTTCTGTCATGTTATTATATTAAGTTTTTTGAACTTTATAAAACATATTTCCTATTGAGAATAGCGCCACAGTCATGAGAAAATATGCTAATAGATACAAATAATCTAAGTAATCCCCGTTGTAAGTACCTCCTATATGCACCTGATACGAGTATGCAAAATCAGCTATATATTGAAGTATGAGAGCCGCAATCAAAAACATAATGGGCTTTCTCATTACTCCTCCCAATATTTCTCTAGATATTAGAAGTGCCATAATGGCTATTGAGACAAATATTGCTTGTCCAATAGGGTAACCCAGATCT
>CAZQWV010000074.1:0-3438 GCA_964597185.1 uncultured Candidatus Saccharibacteria bacterium | reverse complement strand
AACGGTCAAAATATGGTTATTGGAGTCACTGCCACAGACCATAATGATTTGAAACCAGCTTTTGCTAATTATGGCAAAAATTGTATAGATGTTACTGCTCCTGGAAAAAGAATTTTATCTACTATAAACCACGATCCATTAACTGGAGCAGTATCTAGAAATTCTTATGCGTATGCATCTGGGACTTCCTTGGCAGTTCCTTTTGTTAGCGGTCAAGCAGCTTTGCTAAAAGCCCGTTACCCAAATGCAACAAACAAACAAATCCGCGATGCCATTATTAGCACAGCTGACAAAGTAGATAATTTGAACTTAACTCAATGCAGTGGTATAAGTTGTATTGGTGTTCTTGGTTCAGGAAGAGTAAATGTTTTAGCGAGCTTGGCTGTAGATATGAGTGGAGCAGTGGTTTCTGAGGGAGATGTGGTAAGAATTGGGGAAAATGGTCCAATTTACCACATATCCGGGAATAAACGTTTGCGTATATCTACGTTTGTACAACAACAAAGATTCTTTGAAGTCCAGCCTAAAGTAGTTACTGAAGCTGACTTAACAAATTACCCAGATGGTGGATATGCCCCTCCTCGTGATGGAACTTTAGTAAAACCAGACAACAGCCCAGTTGTATACTATATTTCCAAGGGATTGCGTTTGCCTGTAACTTATCAAGTATTTAATTTACGCAATTACAAATTCAACAATGTGCACAGTGTTACTTCTACAGAAGCCAACACCTGGCTGGTTGGAAGTTTTCTCCCTCCACCAGAAAATACTATTGTTAGGACAGGAAAAAACCCTACTATATATTGGGTCACAGAAGGGGTGTTACACGCTGTGAACTACCAATTTTATATAGACAGAGGGTTAAACACTTTTCCTGTGGTATATGTTGCAGACCAGGACATAAAGAATTTTCCGATTGGAGAACCGTACATTCGATAATTAATTTAGTTTTATGAAACAAAAATTTACCAAACTTGCTTTATTCTTAGTTGCTAGTGCTGTAGCGTTGGCCCCAGTTGTATCGCCATCAAACGCATTGGCTCAAGCGTCCATTGATCCTGAATTTAATCCCAATGAATTAATTTCAGATACACAATTTTCTAACAAAAATGCTTTTTCCAGTGCTGGTGAAATTCAAAAGTTTTTAGAAAGTAAAGGTAGCGTATTGGCCAACACTTCAGCAGACTTCTTGCCTTTATTGAAAGAGTCACAAAGTACTTCTTTGAAACAAACATTAGAAGATCCAAATCCAAATGCTGGTAAATTACGTAGTGCAGCAGAATTGATTTGGGATGTTTCTCAGTCTAGCGGTATTAACCCTCAAGTTATTTTGGTAACTTTGAACAAAGAACAAGGTTTAATAACAGGAAATTTTTCCAGTGAGAGATTACCCAGAGCATTAGATTTTGCTATGGGCTTTGGCTGTCCAGACTATCAAGCTTGTGGTGAGATTTATCGCGGGTTTTACCATCAATTATTTGGTGGGTTGGACCAAGAAGGTAGCCGCTACTTAGGGTCAGCTAAGTCTTTAATGCGTTCGTTTACTACTCCAGGAGGACGCGGCCCATTTTACAATGGCGGCGCAGCCAAAACCGGAGACACAATTGTTTTGGGCAACACTTTAGGCGGTTACGCAGGAGTACAAGCTCAGCAAACCATTACTATTCGAAACAATGCCACTGCTGCACTGTATCGCTACACCCCTCATGTCTTTAATGGTAATTATAATTTTTTCCGTTTCTTTAAAGAATGGTTTGGTGTTTCCAATGGCTCTCTTTTGAAAGTAAAAGGAGATAAGAATTTGTATGTAGTAGAAAATGGAACTTTGTATACAGCTGTACCTTGGGTTGCCAAGCTTCGTGGTATGAGTTCTGCTGCTGCACGATCCGTATCTTCAAAAGAGATAAAACGCTATGCTTCTAGAAAGAATTATGGACCCCCAGATAATTCTTTAGTTGTCGTGGGTAGTAAAAAGTATGTGTTTATTAACAACAAAATGCATCCAGTATCTGACTTCGTAATATCTCAACGTGGTTTAGATCCTAAAACAGCAACTGTTATTAGTGAATCCGAAGCTAAGCCTTTTGGTAAAGGAGATGCGTTAACCCCAAGTAACGGTAGTGTAATTCGAGGACAGAAAAATTTTGCTGTGTACTTGGTTGAGGATAATGCACTAAAATTGTTTACTCCCGAAACCTTCAAGCAGTATGATGCAGGCAGAATATTGCAAATAGTGCCTGATAGTGAAATAGATAGCTATCCTAAAAATGGTTTGGTTTCTACAAAAGCCGCAGCTTTAATGAAAACATTAACTGACCCAACAGTGTATTTGGTAGAAAATGGAGTAAAGTATGGCCTCACCGCAGATTTGTTTTCTAACCGAGGCTTGTCGTTTAAAGATATAAAAGTTGTTGGAGAAGCTGAATTAAAAAACTTTCCAAGTGGGGGATTAGCTATTCCAAAAGATAACACAGCCATTAAAAGTTCTACTAACCCTACTGTATTCTATATTCTAGAAGGACAAGTTAGACCAATGACCTACACTGCTTTTACCAACAGAAAAATTGACCCAACTAAGATTTTGGTTTTCTCTCAAAAAGAGTTAGACACTTACCCTAAAGGTTCTATTTTAAGCGAATAGCCCATGGCTTCCGCTTCTAAAAACATTTTTTGGTTATCTGTCTCAAGGGTGGCTGCTTTGCTGCTACTCTTTTTGGCGTATGCACAACTGTTTCGTTACTTGGGTCCTACTCTGTCTGGCCAGTACCAGTTTGTTTTATCTTTCGTTACCATATTTGGGATAATTATTGATTTTGGTATACAGCAATACGTCACTAAAAAAATTAGTGAGCAACCAGATAAGGCTAAACAATATTTCCATAACTTCTTAGCTGTTGAAGTACTGTTAATACTTCTTATCTATGGTGCCATTGCTTTGGTTGGTTGGTATGGAGGTTATGAGCAGCAAGTTTACCAGGCAATTTTAGTAGCAGGGTTAGGCACTGCCCTAAATGGTTTAACCTATCCGTTTTTAGCAGTCATGAGTTCATTTTATGACTTACGCAAAGTAGCTCTTATCAATTTTTTGAATTCATTAATAAATGTAGCCATTATATTTATTGCTATTGGTACTGGTAAAAGCATTGTTTTTTTGGCTAGTAACCAAGTCATATTTTCTTTGGTTGGTTTGTTTTTGTATTACCAATTCATCAAAAAGCATATTCCCAAACCAGATGTCATACAAGCGTTAACCTCACTGGATCGTGGTTTGGTAAAAAGCATATTTGTAGCAGCTCTTCCCTTTGCTTTACTGGTTGGCTTTAGTACGGTGTATAACCGCATAGATGTGGTGTTAATTACTCACTTTTTAGGTTACACCGAAAATGGGTTCTACTCAGCAGCTTATAAAGTTTTTGATCTGTTAGGTTTTTTCCCTGC
>CAZQWV010000073.1:0-3474 GCA_964597185.1 uncultured Candidatus Saccharibacteria bacterium | reverse complement strand
ATTTTAACCGCTTGGGCTTTAGCAATTATTTACGTTGTGTTGGGCAGGTTGTTGCTTAAACAAATTCAGCAATTGCTATTTTCTCAAGGTTACGGACTGCACCGTTTAGTTATTGTAAGTGGTGAAGGTGTGCAAGCAGAAGTCATTCAAAGTATTTTAAAAAATAAGAGTTATGGTTACGAAGTAGTTGAAGAACTAGTTTATAGCGATACTACTTTAAATGACTTAGAAAAATTATATTTCGATAAAGGTTTTGATGAAATAATTCAATCTAACCCTAAACTTCCTGAAGAAACCAATTTTCAATTAGTAGATTTTGCTCGCAACAAAGGATTGCAATTTAGTTTTGTTCCAAACTTGTTTGAAGTTCAGCGTAATGCAGTAGAGCTAAATAACTTTAAAGGTATCCCTGTCATTAGTTTAAAAAATACTCCATTGGATGGTTGGGGGAAGGTAGCTAAGCGACTTATGGATATAGCAGCTAGCTTAGCTTGTATAGCTATTACTTTACCTGTTTTCATAGCTGTAGCTATTGCTATTCGCATAGATAGCCCTGGTAGAGTAGTATATTCTGCTTTGCGTGGTGGCAGAGGTCGTGATTTTAAGTTTTATAAGTTCCGTTCAATGTACAGCCATTTGAGTGTTGGACAGGAGTACGGCGGCGAACAAGCAGAAAAAGTAAGACACGATTTATGGAAAAAGTCTGCTAGAGGAGGTGAAGATGGCCCATTTTTGAAAGTTAAGGGAGACCCTAGGGTAACTAGAGTTGGACGCTTTATTCGCAAAACCAAGCTAGATGAGTTGCCTCAGTTTTGGAATGTGCTGAAAGGGGATATGAGCATGGTTGGCCCTCGTGCTCACGTTTTAGATGAAGTGGACCGCTACCGCAATAGATACCGTCGCATGTTTAGTATTAAACCTGGTATTTTTGGCTTGTCACAAATTGCTCAGTTAACCTGGCCTGACCTGCCTTTTGAAGAAGAGATTAGGTTAAACACTTATTATATTGAGAATTGGAGTTTGTGGTGGGATGTAAAAATTTTAGTTAAAACTTTTTACTTTTTGTTTTTTGTAAAAAAGCCAGAAGAAGATTATTAAGCTCTGCTGCATGAAAATTAGTTTAGCTCACGACTCATTTACTCAAATTGGTGGTGCAGAGCGATTGCTGGATGCTGTGCATGAACTTTTTCCGGAAAGTCCAGTGTACACAACCGTGTTAGATAAGCATCTGGCAGAACATTATAGCAGTTGGAATATTAGAACTAGTTGGTTGCAACCAGTTTACAATGTTTTTCCTAAACTGCAATTGCTGTTCCCTTTAGTTCCAGTTGCTTTGCGGTTCATGAAAGTAGAGAACAGCTCAGTTCTTTTTAGTATGAGTTCCTCCTACATTAAAGGTATACGCAAGCCAGCTGGTAGTGTACACATAAACTATTGCCATACTCCTACCAGATTTGTCTGGACCGATTATGGTTATGCCGAGAGCCAGCTACCTGTACTGCTACGGCCCTTTGCCAGAATTTATTTACACTGGTTGAAACGTTGGGATTACAAAGTTGCACAAAAAGTGGATGTTTTCATTGCTAACTCTAAAGAAGTTCAGCAAAGAATAAAAAAGTATTACTGTCGTGATAGTGTTGTGGTTTACCCTTTTGCGGATACAAATTTTTGGAAACCTACCTTAGCAAAGTCGGATTATTTTTTATTGGCAGGACGTCTTCAGCCTCATAAAAACAATGAAGTTGTGGTTAAATTATTTACTAAATTGGGTCTGCCTTTACATGTTGTTGGCACTGGTAGACAAGAACAATATTTGCAAAGCATTGCTGGCCCGAATATTAAATTCTTGGGACGAGTAACTGACGAGCAGCTACGTGACGAATATAGCGGAGCTTTGGCATTTATTTACCCACCATATGAAGATTTTGGTATGATGTCTATAGAGGCAGCTGCTTGTGGTACTGCCACCATTGGTTTAGGTAAAGCTGGTATTTTAGAAACAGTTATACCTGGAAAAACAGGAGAGTTATTTGCAGAACCAACTCAAGAATACATGGAACCTATTGTTAAAAGCTGGGACAGTAGCCTTTACTCCGAACAGATTTTAGTTGAACATGCTAAACAGTTTAGCAAAGACAAATTTACTTCTCGTATTTTAGAGATCATTGAATCGCATCATGAAAATAGCAATTGATTTAAGAAGTTTACAAAACAGTTCTATTAGCGGAGTAGAAAACTATATTCTAAACCTGTTGGAATATATGATACCTGCTAATCCTGGAAATACATACACTTTGTTTACCAATTCATACAAAGGGTATGATTTTAGTCATTTAAAATTCATCAATACCACAACAGTTTCTGGAAGAATTCCCAATAGGATTATGAATTTGTCCTTAAAATTTTTGAACTATCCAAAGTTTGAAAACATGTTTGGCAAATTTGATTGTTTCTTCTTGCCAAACTTCAACCAGTTTTCAATTGCTCCAAGTACCAAATTGGTGTTAACAGTGCATGATTTGTCACCCATTGTTACCCCGGAATTTTACGATATGAGACGAAAGTTGTGGCATAAAATTGTAAATATCCGCCAGGCGTTAATGCGGGCAGATAAGATTTTAGCAGTGTCTGAATTTACCAAAGCAGAGCTCATACGCATTTATGAGTTACCAGAGAGTAAAATTTTTGTAACTCCTCTTGGGGTAGAGAATAGTACTTTTTATCCGAACTTATCTGAGGACAAGTTAAGACAAACTAGAAATATTTATGGCTTACCAGGTGCATTTTATTTGTTTATTGGTACTATTGAGCCAAGAAAAAATATTACAGGTCTAATTAAAGCTTTTGAATTACTAGATAATGATATGGATTTGGTTATAGCTGGTAGACGGGGGTGGAAATATGACTCAGTTATGGAACTAATTGAACAAAGTCCGAAACGACACAGGATTAAATATGTTGGGTATGTTGATGAAGACCACAAAGCTTACTTAATTAAGTTAGCTCAGTGTTTGGTATGGCCTTCTTTTTATGAAGGGTTTGGCCTACCGCCTTTAGAAGCCATGGCTGTAGGCGTACCAGTAATAACTTCACAAGTTAGTTCTTTGCCAGAAACTGTTGGAGATGCAGCTATTTTGGTAGACCCCTACAATGTTGGTGATATCGCAGAAGCTATGAGGCAAGTGGTTAGTAACCCTACTTTGAAAGCAGATTTAGTTAACAAAGGGTTTGTACAAGCGAAAAAATTTACTTGGCAACAAACAGCTGCCAAAACTTTAGAAGTTTTTAAAAACTTAAAATAGATATGAAAATTGGATTTGATTTTAGAATGGGTGGAAGTGTTAACGCTGGCATAGGTCGGTATGTTTTCGAGTTGTTATGACATATGCTAGAACAAGATAAAGAAAACGACTACATTATTTTCTACCATCCTCAGAACAATTCTCCCGTAGACATAGAGAAGCTAAAACAAAA
>CAZQWV010000072.1:0-3478 GCA_964597185.1 uncultured Candidatus Saccharibacteria bacterium | reverse complement strand
AATCCTTTCCCAGCAACTTTGCAAGTGAAAGGCAATACCCTGGAAGATTACCAAGGCATAGCCGAAAAACTCAAAAGCGATAAATACAAAAATAGTATTGCAGAAGTAAACTATGAAGATAACAGCAAAACCATTGAACGTTTGCGCGTACTCCTCAAGTTTGTAGTAGTAGGCGGAATTGGTTTAGTGAGCGTATTTTCACTCATTGCCATTTTAGTAATTTTCAACACCATAACTTTAACCATTTACAACAGACGAGAAGAAGTGGAAATTATGCGGTTAGTAGGGGCAACCAATTGGTACATTCGTGGTCCATTTATTGTAGAAGCTCTCATGTACAGCTTAGTAGCAACATTGGTTACTAGCGGACTTATGGTACCTTTTTATACCAAAGTGGTGCCATTCATAAACACTTACTTAGATCCTGGAAGTAATGTATTTGGCTCAGCTTTCATCAGTTTTCCAGTGTTAGTTGCTTTGCAACTTGGCATTGCTCTATTTTTGAGCATTGTCTCTTCCATGTTGGCTATTCGCCGATATTTGAAAATCTAAAGATTTAACCACATAGCTCTTGCAATATCTTGAAGTTGCTATATAATAAAAAAGAGCCGCATTTTCTGAAATGGAAAAGCGACACCGACTCTCGCATGGGGAGTTTTTTTATTGTTTAATAATATATTAATGTATGAAAGTACTTTTAATTAAATCAGTTCCTGGGGTAGGGAAGGAAGGGGAAATAAAGGAAGTTTCAGATGGTTACGGTCACAACTTCCTCATAAAAAAAGGTTTTGCGAAACTGGCCAGCTCTCAAACTATTGCCCAAAAGCAGAAAGAAAATGCTGAAGCCAAAGCCAAGCAAGATAAAGCAGTAAAACAAATTCAGCAACTCAAAGATAAACTAGAAAAACAAAGTTTTACCATACCAGTTAAAGTAGGTGACCAAGGACAAGTATTTAATGGAGTGCATGACAAAGATATTATTCAGTTTATTAACACAAAAATTGGTAGCAGTATAGAAAAGAGTCAGTTACAAACCCCGCCGTTAAAGCAGTTAGGGGAACACAAAGTAAAAATAAAGTTAGGCAACGGTTTGGCTGCACAAACCTCAATAATATTAATTAAAGAATAAAAGAAAAATGTCTTACCACGTCAAACCGCGCAAAGCAGGAAAACTTCATACCAAATTTATTTTCATCTCTGGGGGAGTTATTTCCTCTGTTGGCAAAGGGGTTACCACTTCTTCCATAGCTGCTTTATTGGAATCTCGTGGCTATACCGTAGCACCTGTAAAATGCGATGCCTACTTAAACGTAGATGCCGGCACTATTCGTCCTCAAGAACATGGCGAAGTGTTCGTTACCGATGATGGCATGGAAACCGACCAAGATATTGGTAACTACGAGCGGTTCATGAACACAGATTTATCTTCTGCAAACTACTTAACCAATGGACAAATATATAAAACCATTATTGAAAAGGAACGAAACTTTGAGTATGGAGGCGAAGACGTGGAAGTTGCCATGCACGTTCCAGAAGAAATGATTCGCCGATTTGAGTTGGCTGCCAAAAAACGCAAAGCTGATTTTGTCATTATTGAAGTTGGTGGCACAGTGGGCGAATACCAAAATATTTTATTCATTGAAGCTAACCGCATCATGAAGTACCGCGATAACCGCGATGTCGTTCATATGCATGTTGGTTACTTGCCAACCCCTCCAAGTGTAGGGGAAATGAAATCTAAGCCAGTGCAAAACTCAGTTAAGCAACTCATTGCTTCTGGTATCCAACCAGACTTCCTCATTGCTCGCGCAGAACAAGCTCTAGATGACCGTCGTAAAGAAACGCTTGCTTGGACCACCAATGTACCAAAAGAAAATATTATTTCTGCTCCAAATGTAGATACCATCTACCGTGTGCCAATGAACTTTGACCAACAAAAGTTAACCCAGAAGCTTTTGGAAAAATTCAAAATGCCGGCGCGCAAGAACAACATGAGTCAGTGGAAAAAGTTAACCGACCGCATTACTACATTACGACGTTCCAAAAAAGTGCTAAAAATTGCTGTAGTTGGAAAGTACTTTGAAACAGGCGCTTTCAAACTAGCAGATGTATATATTTCGGTTGTAGAAGCCATAAAACACGCTAGCTGGGCCCAAAATACCCAAATTGAGCTCGAATGGGTATCTAGCCTCAAAGTAGAAAAAGATGGTGCCAAAGCCGTTTTAGGTGGCTTTGCGGGCATTGTAGTGCCTGGTGGATTCGGTAGCCGCGGCACAGAAGGGATGATAGAAACCATTAAATATGCCAGAACTAATAAAATCCCATATTTAGGGCTTTGCTATGGTATGCAAATGGCTACCATTGAATTTGCTCGTAATGTAGCCAAGCTACGCCGAGCTAATACTACTGAAGTCAATGAATCTACTCCGCATCCAGTTATTCACATTATGCCTGACCAAGAAAAGAAAATGCTCAACAAAGATTACGGAGCCAGCATGCGTTTAGGCGCATGGGACTGTTTAGTCAAACGTGGTACTGTCACAGAAAAAGCTTACCTCAACAGTAAGTGGCTAAAGAAAACTGGAACTCCAAAAATTTCCGAACGTCACCGTCACCGTTTTGAATTTAACAATGCATACAAAACACGTTTAGAAAAAGCAGGATTAGTTATTTCTGGAACTTCAGTAGATGGAAAATTAGTTGAAATAATTGAGCTTAAAGACCATCCGTTCTTTGTAGCCAGTCAGTTCCATCCAGAATTTAAGTCCAGACCATTTGACCCGCACCCTTTATTTCAAGGGTTCATTCAAGCTTCTTTGAAAACCAAAAATAAATAGCACAAAAAACACCCTGCTTTCAAAGCAGGGTGTTTTTAATTTGCAATACTCTTATTTAGAAAGTTTATTCAGCAGAATCTGTTTTTGCAGGAGCAGTTTTGCTAGCTGCTTTGGCAGGTGTAGCTGTTACCATAGGTTCTACGCTTACTACACGGGTACGACGCAAACCGCCATGGAACTTAGTCATCATTTTCTTCTTAAACTTTACTATACCGTCAATAACGGAATACAAAGTGGAGTCATCTGCTAAGCGAACATTTTTTCCTGGATAAAATTTGGTACCGTGTTGGCGAACAATAATTTCACCTTTGTTTACTTTCTGGTCGCCATATACTTTAACTCCCAGACGTTTAGAAACTGAGTCACGGCCAAGCGAGGTAGAGCCCCCGGCTTTCTTATGAGCCATAAATTTATATAATTATTTAACTTTTTCAAAAAGAATGATTTCCCTGGCAACAACTTGGTCTTTGCGGTCATAAATAGCTGTTCCGCGTTCCGTAAGCCTTAAAAAGGGTAGGGAATTAGCCAAATTAGAAGGAATCAAACTGACAATATTGTACCCCAAATTGGCAATTAAGTCAAGATTTGGGAATAAATCATATTCTATGGCCCCTTTTTTGTAAGCTGGTAAACACAGCACT
>CAZQWV010000071.1:0-3629 GCA_964597185.1 uncultured Candidatus Saccharibacteria bacterium | reverse complement strand
AAGAAATAAAAGAAGCCCAGAGTAAAACAAAATCTCTGGACTTCTTCCGTTGTGCCAAAAATTTGGTGGCGACCTATCCGGCGATCGCGAGTTATGCGGCAAACGCTGTTCGGCGATGACGAGTGTTTGCCGCGATCGCTGTGGTTGCCTCATACTGGCGATATTTCTCCGCCAATTCAGGAAATTTCCTCGGGAAAACATTGTCGGTTATGAACCCGACTTTTTTCAGGACTCGGAATTGCTCCGAATCCAGTTTTCCGTTTTTCACCTGACGCTCAATCGCGTCCATGATTTCCTGCATACCATACCTTACCTCCGAGTTATCGTGTGGCGACATTGTCGCCCCGAGTTTTGCGTGTTGCTTTTCCAAATTTTCAAAATAATTTGCCATTGTATGAATTCCTCCGATTCATTCCGAACTGCTACTGTAGAGCAGCCGGTCTAAGGGCTTGTTGCCAAGCCAGCTAAATTACCAAAGCAGAAAACCGCACGGTTGTCTGCCAACTAAATAAAAATCCCACAATTGAGACCTTTATCATATATTATAGCAGATTTTGGCGGTTTTGTCAATGTATCTGCCATAAATAAGCGGAGTTTTCAACCTAAATTCCCCAGCTTTCCCCCATTTTCCTGGGTTATTTTTCTAATTAAATTATGGTAATATTAGGTGACCTGGTGTTATAAAAAAAGCTAACAGAAAATGCAAAACAGGCTCGTAGAAGAACAATTGGGACCAGTGTTTACATTAGACTAATTACTATTTATGGAATCTTTAACTAAATCCTCCACTCTAGACCGCATGCCTCCGCAAAACATTGAAGCTGAGCAATCCATTCTCGGCGCTTTGATGTTGGATAAAGATGCCATTATTAAAGTGGCTGACATTGTGACTCCTGAAGACTTTTATGACATCCGTCATACTATCATTTACGAGACCATGCAGGAATTGTTTGAACGAAGTATCTCCATAGATATTTTGACAGTGTCTAATTTGCTAGAAGAAAAAAAGCAACTAGAAAAAGTTGGCGGTGCAAGTTATTTAAGCCAACTAGTAAACACTGTCCCCTCTGCCACCCACATCACTTACTACGCCACTATTGTTCGCAAAAAAGGAACTTTACGCAGGCTCATTAAAAGCGCGACAGACATTTCGTCCATGGCTTTTGGTGAAGAAGGTGACATTGAAGATATTTTAGATAAAGCAGAACAAAAATTGTTTGGGGTTTCCCAGCATCAACTCAAACAAAACTTTGTGTCTGTAAAAAACATTTTGCACGAAACCTTTGAACGTATAGATGAATTACATCGCGATAAAGGCAAGCTCCGTGGCCTGTCTACTGGTTTTACTGACCTAGATAAAAAACTTGGTGGTCTGCAAAAATCTGACCTTATTATTTTGGCTGCTCGCCCGTCCATGGGTAAAACAGCTATGGCTCTAGGTATTATCCGTAACATATCTACTGCAGCAAAAGTTCCCACTGGAATCTTTTCTTTGGAAATGAGCAAAGACCAGTTAGTGGATCGTTTGTTAGCTGCTCAGTCCGATGTAGACCTATGGAAAATTCGTACTGGAAACCTGACTGAAGAAGATTTTGAAAAGCTCAACTATGGCATGGGTGCTTTATCTGAAGCTCCCCTCTACATAGATGACGCTGCTGGAGCAAACATTATGGAAGTGCGCACCAAAGCTCGTAGACTGCAATCTGAACACAACTTAGGACTCATAGTTATTGACTACTTGCAGCTTATGGCTGGCCGCAGTACAGACAACCGCGTACAGGAAGTTAGTGAAATTTCTAGAAGCTTGAAAATTTTAGCTCGTGAGCTAAATATACCTGTTATTGCTCTATCCCAGCTGTCTCGTGGCGTGGAAAACCGTCCTGATAAAGTTCCTCAGCTGGCTGACTTGCGTGAATCTGGTAGCATTGAGCAAGACGCTGACGTAGTTATGTTTATTTACCGTGAAGATATGTACCGCGGCCGTGAGTCTAGTAGGCCCAATATTGCTGAAATTCATATCAAAAAACATCGCAACGGACCAACTGGCCAAGTTGACCTATTCTTTGACGATAGCAAAACCTCTTTCCGAACTTTGGACCAAACTTTTGACACTAGCCCTCAAACAGTTATGCAAAACTTGTCAGCTGACCAAAATGGCCCAACTAATTTAGAGGAATTTTAATCTATTTATATTTGTAAAATAAAACACTTTGCCAAAATTACCTGTCTCATTAGAGAAAGCAATTAACGAGTTATCTAAGCTACCTGGCATTGGGCCAAAATCTGCCCAACGTCTGACTTTTTATTTGCTCAAACGGGATGCCATAGACCTTACAGCTCTGTCCGATGCCATTGCAGGGCTTAAAGCTGGAGTAACTTTTTGCTCTCAGTGTCACAACATGACAGAAACAGACCCATGTTCTGTTTGCACCGATCCTGCTCGTGACAAGAAACTTCTTTGCATTGTAGAAGAACCTTTAGATGCTTTAGCCTTAGACAAAACCCGTCAGTTCCCTGGCCTATTTCACGTCTTGGGAGGTGTACTTAACCCCATGGAAGGAATTGGTCCAGAAAATTTGCATATCAAAGATTTACCAGAACGTATTCAAATGCTAGGCACCGAAGAAGTTATTATTGCCACCAACCCAACTTTGGAAGGCGAAACTACGGCTTCTTACATCTCCAAAATGTTAAATAATGGTGGGGGAGTCAAAATTACCAGAATTGCTAGGGGACTACCAATGGGTGGAGACCTAGAGTACGCCGATGAAATTACTTTGTCTCGGGCACTAGAAGGACGCAGAGAATACTAAACCCTTAGCCGTAGAAAAATAAAAAACCGACTTGACTTGCAAGTCGGTTTAAAATTGTAAATTTAAATACTCGGAGTTATGGTTATGGTCATGAGCTTCTTTTCTCGCACTACAGTAAGAGCTACTGCCTCACCTGCTTTGCGGTTCTGCAACAGCTCTTCTAAACTGTTGTCTGCGGTTAGATTTTGGCCACCAACAGCAGTAATGCTATCCCCTGGCTGCAACCCTGCTGCTACTGCTGGTCCGTTTGCTTCAACTGCAACCACCAAAGCACCTACTGGGATTTGAAAAGCTTCGCTTTCTGTCTGGCCAATATTTCTGTAACTAAACTTCCAGGTGGGGCGTTCAATAAATTTTTGTCCGTTGTTGAAAAAGGAACGTACAGTTTCATTGGCAACATCACCTGATACTAACCCTTGTCCATCCCAGATACCAACAAAGTTTCCATCTTGGTTAATTACTGCTTCACCAGCCATGAGACTGCCTGCAGCTTGAGCACCAAAACCTCTAACAGGCTTATCGGCACTAAACACTTGCCCGCTGTTGTTTGTTTGGGAGCTAGTTATGTAACTGTCTTGGAAATAAATACCACCAGCAACTAAGCCTGAGCTATGTACAAACCCAATACGCTGACCTGGAACTAAGCTCTTGCTTGAACCAAATTCAGCAACTGGCACACCACTTAAATCTGCTTTAACTATGGCTAAATTTGTTCCTGGTTCACCCCATGCTCCAGTAATAACAGCTTTCTGTCCGCTATTTAAAATAATGTAGTCTAGTGCAGAACCTGCTGGAGCTTCTGGGTTTTTTGAAGTT